>NZ_JAELTR010000063.1:0-22989 GCF_016428945.1 Chromobacterium sp. ASV23 | reverse complement strand
CATAGCAAATTTTCTGGCACGCAAGTTCAAAGAAATAACTGGTATTTACTATCTCTTGCAGTGCAAGTATTTGGCTTTCGCCAAGCACTTACACCTATCGGTTATTCGTTCTGTTAAAGAGCAGTGCTTTCGCTGCGACCACCGCCGGAACCTGTTTCGTTCGGCTTGTTTCGTTCGCTGCGTCAGCTGAGGAGGCGAACTATACGCCCGGGCCTCACCCTCGTCAACACCTTTTGCGAGAAAAAGTGAGCAACGGCGGGGCTGCCAGCCCGACAATCCACGCAAGTGACTGATGAAAAAGACGATATGAAAAAGAACTTTTTGCAGCACATCCAGGCAGCACTGCCGAAACCGCCCACACGCCATGAAAAACGGGCCGGCATTGCTGCCGGCCCGCGCCCAAAACCTATATATAGCTGCGATCAGTTCTTACGCAGTTTGGCGAACGCCGCCGCCATCGCGGTATCGCCGATAGGCGCGCTCTGCTGGCCGCGCTGACGCTGACCACCGGACGGGCGGACATCGCTGCGCGGCCCACGAGACGCCGTCGCGCCCACTTCGTCATCCAGACGCATGGTCAGCGCGATGCGCTTGCGCGCTACGTCCACCTCAAGCACCTTGACCTTGACCACGTCGCCCGCCTTGACCACCTTGCGCGGGTCGTCGATGAATTTGTTGGACAGCGCCGAGATGTGAACCAGGCCATCCTGGTGCACGCCAATATCGACAAAGGCGCCGAAGTTGGCGACGTTGGTGACCACGCCCTCCAGCACCATGCCGGGCTGCAGGTGCTTGATGTCCTCGACGCCATCCTGGAAGGTGGCGGTCTTGAACTCCGGACGCGGGTCGCGCCCCGGCTTGTCCAGCTCCTTTAGGATGTCCATCACCGTCGGCAGGCCGAAGCGCTCGTCGGTATAGTCAGTGGCGCGCACTGATTTCAGGAAGGCCGAGTCACCGATCAGCGACTTCACCTCGCGGCCCGCCTTGAGCACAATCTTTTCCACCACCGGGTAGGCTTCCGGGTGGACCGACGATGCATCCAGCGGGTTGTCTCCGCCGGAAATGCGCAGGAAGCCCGCAGCCTGCTCGAAGGTCTTTTCGCCCAATCGCGGCACTTTCAGCAATTGCTTGCGGTTGCGGAAGGCGCCGTTTTGGTCGCGGTAGGACACGATATTGGACGCCAGCGTGGCATTCAGACCGGAAATCCGGGTCAGCAGCGGCACCGAGGCGGTGTTGACGTCCACCCCCACGGCGTTGACGCAATCCTCGACCACGCCGTCCAGCGCGCGCGCGAGTTGGCTCTGATTGACGTCGTGCTGATACTGGCCGACGCCGATGGACTTGGGTTCAATCTTGACCAATTCGGCCAGCGGATCTTGCAGCCGGCGGGCGATGGATACCGCGCCGCGCAGGCTGACATCCAGATCCGGAAACTCCTTGGCCGCCAGTTCGGATGCCGAATACACCGAAGCGCCCGCCTCCGACACTACGATCTTGGTCATGGACAGCTGCGGGAAGGCGCGGATCAGCTCCTGCGACAGCTTGTCGGTTTCGCGGCTGGCCGTGCCGTTGCCGATGGCGATCAGGTCTACCTTGTGGCGGGCGCACAGCGCGCCGAGGATGGCGATGGACTTGTCCCACTCGCGGCGCGGCTCATGCGGATAGATGGTGGCGGTTTCCAGCAGCTTGCCGGTGCCATCCACTACCGCCACCTTGCAGCCGGTGCGCAGGCCGGGGTCCAGGCCCAGCGTGGCGCGCTGGCCGGCCGGGGCGGCCAGCAGCAAGTCATGCAGATTGGCGGCGAATACCTTGATCGCTTCGGCATCGGCCGCTTCTTTCAGCCGCGACACCAGTTCCAGCTCCAGCGACAGGAATATCTTGGCGCGCCAGCACAGGCGCACGCCATCGAGCAACCACTTGTCGGCGGCGCGGCCGGCATCCTGGATGCCGAAACGGGCGGCGATCAACTGTTCGTAAGCGGAACGCTCGGTAATCGGCGTTTCGTCCGGCTGGTATTTCAGCGCGACATTCAACACGCCCTCGTTGCGGCCGCGCAGGAGCGCCAAGGCGCGGTGCGAGGGAATGGCCTTGATCGATTCGCGATGGTCGAAGTAATCGGAGAACTTGGCGCCTTCCGTTTCCTTGCCGGCCACCACGGACGCGGCCAGTTCGCCTTCGCTCCATAGCTTCTCGCGCAACTGGCCCAGCAGTTCGGCGTCTTCGGCAAAGCGCTCGATCAGGATGGCGCGCGCGCCGTCGAGCGCGGCCTTGGCGTCCGCGACGCCGGCTTCGGCGTTGAGGTAGGTTTCGGCCAACGCGTTCGGGTCTTGCGACGGATCGGCCAGCAGGCTGTCAGCCAGCGGCTCCAGCCCGGCTTCGCGGGCGATCTGCGCCTTGGTGCGGCGCTTGGGCTTGTAGGGGAGATACAGGTCTTCCAGCGTGGTCTTGTTGTCGCTGGCGTAGAGGGCGGCCTCCAGCTCTGGGGTGAGCTTGCCCTGTTCGGCAATGCTCTTGAGGATGCTGTCGCGGCGCTCATCCAGCTCGCGCAGATAAACCAGCCGTTCGGCCAGCGTGCGCAACTGGGTATCGTCCAGACCGCCTGTGACTTCCTTGCGGTAACGGGCGATGAAGGGAACGGTGGCGCCGCCATCGATCAGCTCGATGGTGGCCGCCACCTGGGATTCGCGGACGGCAAGCTCAGCCGCCAGGCGGCTGGAAAGGCTTTTCAGCATCGGTTTTTATTCTTTCGCGTCGAACAAAAAACGCTACTGTACCGCCATCCGCCGCAAAATCAAGCCGCGACGGGGCGCGCCAGCCAGGCCTGAGCCTCTTCCACCAGGTCGAAATACTCCACATGGGTGTGGGACAGCAGGCCCGCGATATGGGTGGCCAGCTTGATCCAGACATCGCCGACCACGATGGCGACCCGACCCATTTTCTCTTCATGCGCGCGCATGAACTTGACCTCTTCCAGCGCCATGTCCAGCGTGAAGTCCTTCAACTCGGACAGGTCCAGCAGCATGTCCGGCTTCTCCCGCTCCTCCAGCCGCTTGAGCAGCGCCTGCTCCAGCAACTGGAAATCGGCCAGCGTAAATTCGTTGAACAAGGCGACATCCAGACCGTAGTCCTGCTCACGGATTGAGATCATGTATTGCTCCCTTCCTTTGTTATCGCGGCGACCGCTTTGACTGTATTTTAGCGCCCGCTGGCCAACATGCCGCTGACCACGATCAAGCCCATCGCCAGCAGCGAATCGCCCGTCAGCACATCGCCCCATACCAGCGCGCCCAACAAACTGGAAAACACCACGGTCAGATAGGACAGATTGGCGGCCGTCAGCTTGCGTCCCACCTTGTACGCCCGCGTCATCGCCAGCTGCGCCAAGGTGGCCGTGACGCCGACACCCAGCAGCAGCCACGCATTATCCCATGTCACCGCGTGCCAGCGCTCCAGACACATCAGCAACAGGCCGCCGACAGTGGAAATCAGGGCGAAATAGAACACCACCCGCCACTCCGCCTCGCCCTGCCGCCCCAGTTCGCGCACATGCAGATAAGACCAGCCGGCCAAAAAGCCGGACACCAGGCCCATCAGCCCGGCAAACCACACGTCGCCGGACAGGGTGGGCCTGAGCAGCAATACCACGCCGGCAAAACCCAGCGCCAGGCCCAGCATGGCGCGCGCAGGCAGTTTCTCCCGCAGCAGCACGACCGACAACAGCGCCAGGAACATCGGCGAGGTATAGGTCAGGGTCGATGCCATCGCCAAAGGCAGATGCGCGATGGCGTAGAACGACATCAATAAGGAAACATAGCCGATCACGCCGCGCTGCAGATGATAGCGCAACAAAGGCGTGGCGAAGCGCTCGCGCCGCCATAAGGCCGCGCCGCCCAGCGCCAGCGCGCCGATCAAGGTACGCCAGAACACCAGTTCGGTGGATGAGAAATGCTGCGCTCCCAGTTTGACGAACAAACCCATCAAAGCGAAAAAAATCGCCGCCACCACCATCCAGCCAGAACCCAGCCGGAAACCCGCCAACCTGCTACTCACTACCAATTGTCTTGACCTTTACCACATGAAACTTCAGACCCGCTGACAAAACCCCTGATCCTGCGTTGCGCCTCCTTGCCGTACTCAAGCACTGTCTGCGTCGGCGCGCCTTGGCTCAGGTTCTCTAACGAGGTTTTGTGAGCAATTCTAAGCAACTACTTCTTGCCCACCGCGACGCTGAGGCAAATCGCCTCCATCTGCCGCCGGTAAGTGCGGAATTCCGATGCATTGGCAGTGCAGCGCGCATCCAGCAAGCGACTCTTGTCCACCAGCTGAATCACTTGCAGATTGTGCCGCACGATCCACAAGCGATTGGAAACGAAACGGCCATCGCGATACTCCGTCACCAGCCGGCCGGTCTTCTGATTGACGCGGACGAAGTTGGCGGCCTCGCGATCGCCGTCATTCTCGCGAAATCCCGCCGCCAGCCGGCTCAATGTTTCCCCGCGACGCGGCTTGCGCAAGCCTATCTGCACATCGATCGCCGCCCGCTCGCGCTGATCCGCCTTCGGCGGAATCACCCGCAGCACGCGCGCGCCGCTGACCGTGCTGGGCCGCACTTTCCAGCCGGCCGGCAAAGTGAAGCGGATCTTGCTGACAGGGTCGGCGTAGCTGGCGGCCAGGGCCAGCGGGCTGATCAGCAGCAGCGCCGCCAGCGCAGTCATGCGGAAAATAGAGAGCATTGTTTAACCGGAATTTCGATAAAAAAAGGCGCGGAACCCCGCGCCTGCGCATTATGGCATTCAACTTGCCACTTTAACCAGCCAATGCCGAAGCCATCTTGCGGCGATAGTATTCGTGGAAGTGCTGCATGCCTTCTTCGGTCGGCGACTGATACGGGCCCACCTCGCTGACGCCCGCCATCCACAAAGCCTTGCGGCCTTCGTGCATGCGGATGCAGATTTCGTCGTCTTCCTTGGCGGTTTCGAAGTAGGCGGCCTGTTCGGCCTCGATGAATTCCGGCTCGAACCACACCACGTCTTCCGGGTAGTAGAACTCGGTAATCACCGTGCACTTCTCCGGACCGCGCGGGATCACCACGCTGACCACCAGCACATGCGGATACCACTCCACCATGACGTTGGGGTAGTAGGTCAGCCAGATGGCGCCGAACTCCGGCTGCTGCTCCTCGTAGCGGCGGCGCACTTCCTCATGCCACTTGCCGTACACCTTGGAGCCGGCGCGCGCCAGGCGGTTTTTCACGCCCACCGTCTGCACGTGGTAGCTGTCGCCCCACTCCCATTTCAGATCATCGCAATTGACGAAATTGCCGAGACCGGGATGGAAGGGATCGACGTGATAGTCCTCGGAATACACTTCAATGAAAGTCTTCCAGTTGAAGTCGTACTCGGTGGTATGCGTGGAGTGGAAGGCATAGCCGTCGAAGGTCATGTGCTTGGCCACGCCCAATCGGGCAAGGTCGGCAGCCACATCGCGGCGGGCATCGAACAACAGGCCGTTCCAGCGCGTGAGCTCGGTCTGGCCGAGGTTCAGGCACGGCGTTTCCGGGAAATGCGGCGCGCCCACCAGTTTGCCTTCGGCGTCGTAGGTCCAACCGTGCAGATTGCACACGATATGGTTGCCGTTGCCGCGGCCTTTATAGATCACGGCCTGGCGATGGCGGCAGACGTTGGAGATCAGCTTGATCTCGCCGTCCACATTCTTGAGCATCTTGCCATGCCCCAACCAATCCAGCGTATGATAATCGCCCGCATTGGGCACCATCAGCTCATGGCCATAGTACTGAGGCGCATCTGCGAACAGCAGCGCTTGCTCCCTGGCATAGAACGCGGGATCGAAATAGGTATAGACGGGTAGCTGGGCTGCGGATGCTTGAAGCAGTTGAGCAGAAGCCAGATCAGACATTATTCCCACACCTCCGTGGAAGAAGATATAAGACCAGCCGAATCTCGCTCAGGACGAGTTTGCGGGACTATCAAAAACAATCAATCAAAACAAGGCCAAACCTTGTATCACGAGGGCGGAATTATGCCCTCCCCCCACCCCCGGGGCAAGCGTTAATTCTTTGTGACAATCTGTCCGAAGCCCCGCACTGTGGCAAGATATCCACCGACACCCGGCTTGTGGCAAACAAACCGCCTGTCAGTTAATTAAAATCAAAGACTTGTCAATTTCAATGCAGTGCAACATTAGAATCTGATGATTTGTAGTGATATACTACGGTCAATATTGTTGCTACATCGGCTGCCCTACTCACCGCGCCCGGCTTGCAGCCGGCCCGAGAACCCGCTGAAAAGCAGGCTAAATCCTTGATAAGACAGCGCAGACAGCATGATGGCCGTCTGCTGTCGATCGTAACAACAAGCTGGCCAAACTGGCCGACATGCGCTACCACACGGTTAAGACGCCGAGCGCGCCGCGCCATGGCGCGACGACAGCGATCAGGCAGCAAATCGGCGGCAAGCGCATCGCAGTGGATTTTTTCACCGATTTTCTCCATTTTTTTCAAATTTACATGTTCAAACCTATGAATTCCAGCATCCTAGTCATCAATTGCGGCAGCTCCTCCCTGAAATTTGCGCTGATCGACAGCGCCAGCCACGACGCCATCATGACCGGCCTGGCGGAAAAGCTGGGTCTGGCCGACGCCTGCATCACTTTCAAGCATAACGGCGAGAAGCAAACCGCCCTGCTGTCCGCGCCGGATCACGCCGCGGCCATGCACGCCATCATCGAGAAGCTGCAGCAAGTGTCGCTGCTGGACAGCGTGAAGGCCATCGGCCACCGCGTGGTTCATGGCGGCGAACACTTCAAGCAATCCGCCCTGCTCGACGAAGCCGCCATCAGCGAAATCGAACGCTGCATCAAGCTGGCGCCGCTGCACAACCCGGCGCACATCCTGGGCATGCGCACCGCGATCAAGGAATTCCCGAGCCTGCCGCAAGTGGCCGTGTTCGACACCTCCTTCCACCAGACCATGCCGGAAAAAGCCTACCTGTACGCCGTGCCGATGAAGCTGTATCGCGAGAACAGCCTGCGCCGCTACGGCATGCACGGCACCAGCTACCGCTTTGTGGCTGAAGAAGCCGCCAAGATGCTGGACAAGCCGCTGGAAGACAGCTGCCTGGTGATCGCCCACCTGGGCAACGGCGCGTCGATCTCCGCCATCCGCAACGGCAAGTGCGCCGACACTTCCATGGGCCTGACCCCGCTGGAAGGCCTGGTGATGGGCACCCGCTCCGGCGACATCGACCCCAGCGTGTTCAGCTACCTGGCCGCCGAACGCGGCATGGACATCCAGGCCATCACCAATCTGCTGAACAAGGAATCCGGTCTGCTGGGCCTGTCCGAACTGTCCAACGACTGCCGCGAACTGGAAGAAGCCGCCGCCAAGGGCCACGAAGGCGCCAAGCGCGCGCTGGAAGTGTTCGCCTACCGTCTGGCCAAGTACGTTGCCTCGATGACCGTCGGCGCCGGCCGTCTGGACGCTCTGGTGTTCACCGGCGGCATCGGCGAGAACTCGTCCTTCCTGCGCGGCGAAGTGATCAAGCAACTGGGCTTCCTGGGCCTGAAACTGGACGATGCCGCCAACGCCGCCTGCACCCGCGGCAACGCCGGCCGCATCACCGCCGCCGACTCCGTGCCGGCTCTGGTGATCAACACCAACGAAGAACTGATGATCGCCATGGATACCGCCAAGCTGGCGGGCCTGGCCAACTAAGCCGGCCGAGGGAAACATCATGCAAACGTTTTTCCTTGCTCCCACCGGCTTCAATGCCGGCCTGACTTCGGTCTCGCTGGGCGCGGTGCGCACGTTGGAACAAGCCGGCCTGCGCGTCGGCTTCCTGAAGCCCATCGCTCAAGGCACCGACGACAACGGCGTGGAACGCTCCACCCATTTCGCCCAGGCCATCTGCCGCCTGAACGCGCCGCAGCCGATCAGCATGGACCGCGTCGAGTATCTGCTGTCGCAAGGCCAGGTCGACCAGCTGATGGAAGAAGTGGTCAGCCTGTACCAGCAAGTGGCGCAGAATGTGGACGTGGTGATCGTGGAGGGCCTGGTGCCCGACCAGAAGCAGGTCTTCTCCACTTTCCTGAACACCAAGATCGCCCGCAACCTGCAGGCGCAAACCCTGCTGGTTTGCTCCGCCAAGGACTTGGGCGTGGCGGAAATCGCCGAACAGCTGGAAATGAGCATCCAGGCCTTTGGCGGCCAGCATGTCGCCGGCTACATCCTCAACCACGTGCTGCCGGACGTCGACTGCGCCAAGCTGGCGCATGACGTGCAGGACGCGCGCAGCCTGAAGAAAGCCGGCCTGCCGCTGCTGGGCGTGATCCCGTACCAGCCGGAGCTGTTGGCGCCGCGCACCCACGACGTGGCCCGCCATCTGAACGCCAGCGTGGTGCACGCCGGCCAGCAAACCAGCCGCCGCGTGCGCAGCATGGTCGTGGCCGCCCGCACCGCGCCGAACATCGTCAATCTGCTGAAGCCGGGCGCGCTGATCATCACCCCGGGCGAACGCGAAGACGTGGTCATGGCCACGTCGATGGCCGCGATGAATGGCGTGCCGCTGGCCGGCCTGCTGCTGACCTGCGACTCCGAACCGGACCCGCGCATCCAGCAGCTGTGCCAGCAAGCCTTTACCGGCGGCCTGCCGGTGCTGGCCACCTCGCTCAACTCGATGGAAACCGCCAGCGCGCTGAATGCGATGAGCCGCCAGGTGCCGTCCGATGACCTGGAGCGCATGGAGAAGGTCATCGACTTCATCGCCGAGCATCTGGACGCGTCCCCGCTGAAGCAGAGCGTCGGCGAGCCGCGCGAAGTGCGCCTGCCGCCGCCTGCCTTCCGCTACCAGCTGATGGAAAAGGCGCGCAAGGCCAACAAGCGCATCGTGCTGCCGGAAGGCAACGAGCCGCGCACCATCCAGGCCGCCGCCATCTGCCACGAAAAGGGCATCGCCCGCTGCGTGCTGCTGGGCAACCGCGCCGAGATCCTGCAAGTGGCCGAATCCCAGGGCGTAACGCTGCCGGCATCGGTGGAAATCCTGGATCCGAACCAGATCCGCGGCCGCTACATCGAGCCCATGGTCGAGCTGCGCAAAGGCAAGGGCCTGAACGCGCCGATGGCCGAGCAGCAACTGGAAGACACCGTGGTGCTGGGCACCATGATGCTGGCGATGAACGAAGTGGACGGCCTGGTTTCCGGCGCGGTGCACACCACCGCCAACACCATCCGTCCGGCGCTGCAGCTGATCAAGACCGCCCCGGGTTCCAGCATCGTGTCGTCGGTATTCTTCATGCTGATGCCGGAACAGGTGTACGTGTACGGCGACTGCGCGGTGAATCCGGACCCCAGCGCCGAGCAGTTGGCCGACATCGCCATCCAGTCGGCGGACTCCGCCACCGCCTTCGGCATCACGCCGCGCGTGGCCATGATCTCCTACTCCACCGGCTCGTCCGGCAGCGGCAGCGACGTGGAAAAAGTCCGCGAAGCCACCCGCATCGCCCGCGAGAAGCGTCCGGACTTGCTGATCGACGGCCCGATGCAGTACGACGCCGCCTCGGTGGAATCCGTCGGCCGCCAGAAGGCCCCGGACAGCCAGGTTGCCGGCCGCGCCACTGTGTTCGTGTTCCCGGACCTGAACACCGGCAACACCACCTACAAGGCGGTGCAGCGCTCCGCCAACGTGGTGTCGGTGGGCCCGATGCTGCAAGGCCTGCGCAAGCCGGTCAACGATCTGTCCCGCGGCGCGCTGGTGGACGACATCGTCTACACCATCGCCCTGACTGCGCTGCAGGCGGAGCAAACGCCGGCACAGTAAGCGACAGCGTACTTGCCAAACAAAACGGCTCCCACGGGAGCCGTTTTTTTATTTCGCCAACAAAACTCCGGCGATGCGCCGCTCGCTCAAGGAATCAACGACACGGCGTTCAATGCCGCCACACACAACGAACCCACCGCGGAAACCAGGCTCGCCGCCAGGTTCCTGCCGCCATTCAGCTTAGGCAGCAACAAGCCAAGCGCCTTGAACAAGAGAATCTGCGCCGCACCGGCAACCGCACCCCAGACCAGAAAATCCAGAAAGTTGATGGAAACCGACTGCGCGACCACCAACACCGCGGTAAAACCAACTTGCGCGCCAAGCATCGGCAGGATGCCGGTCAACTCCCCATTCGCCACCGCTTCGCGCTCGGAGTAAGGCGTCAATCGACCATAGAGCCAGGAAAACACCAGCAGCATCAGGACGCCGCTCATAAAATGGGCCAGAAACAGGGAAAAACTGTGAATATCGATGATAGTCATGACTCACTCGAAAAAATGGGGAATGAATAAGGCGCCGTTGCCAGTCACCAGGCTGCGCTCCTCGCGAATGCCGATGCCAGCAGGCAGATCGTTGACCACCCAGGAGCCTATGCAGGCATGCAAACCATCGAACACCGGCAAGTTCATCCAGCGTTGCAGAACGTATCCCGATTGATCATACAAATCCAGATGGTGACTACCGCTCAGGCTCTGGCTGCGCCCGTCACTCAACCGAGTGATATTCGCCCCCTCCCGTGACAGCAGCGGTTTTTTCGCCCATTCGCCGGATAAGGCAGCGCCAGCCTGATTCGCAAAGTACGCCTCCAGCAACAACGGGTGCCCTGGATGGCGGCTCCACAGCATAGGCAAGATCGCCTTGGTGGAAAGAAGCAGCTTCCATGCGGGCTCCACCAGCCGGCTAGGCGTCTTCGCCAGCACCTCGCAACACTCATTGGCCAACCACTCAAACGGGTACAGTTTGAACAGCGTCTGAATCGGTTCGCCCTTGCTGTCCACCAACCAGCCTTCGCGTTCGCCTATTTCCTCGATATTCAATGACGACGCCTGATCAAAGCCGGCCTGCAAGGCGGTGTCCAGCAAATAGTGCAAGGTGTCCCAGTCTTCCGCCCCCGCGCAGGCGCTCGCCGCCAAGTGCAAGCGCGAAGCTTGCCCGGTCCGGAACCGGCCCCAGCCTTCAATCAGCTTTTCATGGATAGAGTTGAACTGGTCCGGCAGGCCCAGATCAGTTAGCCAGCGCCATTGGATCACCGAGGCCTCCAGCAGCCCGGTCGGCGTGTCCGCGTTGTACTCCAGCAGCTTGATGGTCTTGCCGTCATAGGCCAGATCGAAACGTCCATACAGCGATGGCTGATGCTCCAGCCAGGATGCTTCCGCCAGGGCGATCACCTCTTCTCCCAGGCCATATCCCTGATAATCGCCGCGCCGCACGACTTCGGACACCATCTCCAGGCACATGGCGTGCAGCTCGGCGGTGGCGTTTTCCAGCGCGTCGATTTCCGTTTCGGAAAAACGGAAGGCATAGCCCTCGTTCCAGTACAAGCCGTCGATGCTGTGGATGCTGAAGCCATCCTCCTCGCAGCGCGCCTGCCAGTTATCGCGCTTGGGCAGCGAAATGCGCTCCATCGGCTAGCCTCCGAACGAGAATCCAGACACCCGCGCTGCAGTATGGCCAAACAGGCCGCTGCGGGTCGGCGTGCCCGCGTTGAAACTGGAGCGAGAAGAAGAAAACGGATCGGTCGAACCATTAAGCTGGGAGCGCGTGATGCTGCTCACCCCCAGCGCCGGGCTGCGCAGACCTCCATCATATGACCTGGGTTTAATCACTTCGCCGTTTGAAGCCTTGAAGACGCGATTTCCGCTATACGACGGACCCAGCGCATGGCCCGAACCATGTTGTTCTTCGCAATAATCGGGCTTGCCCCAATCTTTTTCGCAATCGGCCCGACTGGCATAAACATCGCGCTGAATGATGTCTTGCCCGGCATCGTGATCCATGCCGCATCCGCTCACCCCCAGCACCAACAAGCTGACGGCTGCGCTTTTTCTTCTGAAAGTCAAAATCTGCTCTTGCGTGTCAAATCGGACCCGCATTATGCCATTAAGATGGCCAATGCGGGCGCACCATGCACCTGATGATCACCTCGGCAGACGAGTCGGCCAACTCTCATTCACCACTAATCTTGACAATGCTCACGGGCCGCAAGGCGGCAGCGGCGGCAGCCCGTTCAGCCTATCCAGCACGCACGTCGGCGGTTTCTTTGGCCGTAGCGGCAGCGAATTGGATGCTATCGGCTTTTTTAATCGTGCCGGCTGCTGAGCGCGCAATTCTGAATGCAGCATGCGAAACGAGCAGGCGCGCGGCGCCTGCTCGCATGTTTTCCAACGGTACGATTACTGCTTGCCTACATTCACGTCAGCAAACCTGTCCCCTTATCAACCCATGCCGTCAGGCGCCTTGAAGCAGCATCGATTCCAAGCGCCGAGCCACGCCGCCCTCCGCATGATGGCCGATCACCGGAACATCCGGCAGCCGGCGTTTCAGTTCCGGATGCGCATTGGCCATCACATGCGGCAAGCCCGCCAATTGCAGCATCTCGGCATCGTTGAGGTTGTCGCCGAACGCTGCGCAGCCGGCGGCGTCCACGCCCAGATGCGCCAACAAGCGCGCCAGCGCGCTGCCCTTGTGCACGCCGGGAGCCATCACTTCCAGATAGCACACCTGCGAATAGGTCATGGACACCGCATCGCCCAATTCGCGGGCGATGTCGGCTTCGATTTCGGCCAGCAATTCCGGCGCGCCGCAATAGATCACTTTGGACACATCGTCGGCCGCGAAGCTGGCTAGATCGGCGATCTCGCCCACCTGGCCGGTGTAATGGCTGTACTCGCGGCGGCTGTGATAGGCCATGATGCAGTCGTCGCGGTACACGCCCAGCTCGGCTTCGCGCACCAGCGCGGGCTGCAGCAGCCGGCCCAGCAGCGCCTGCGACAGATTGGCCTGAAACAGCAGGCTGCCATCGGCCAGATGGATGCGCGCGCCGTTGGCGCTGATCACCGGCACCGCCGGCAGATCCTGCGGCCACAAGCGCTGCACCTGAAGCGCATGACGCCCGGTGGCGATGGCCAGCGGAATGCCGCGCGCCACCACCTGCCGCAATACCGCATGGGTTTCCGGAGCCACGCGAGAATCGGCGTCCAACAATGTTCCGTCCAGATCGCTAACGATGAATTGCATGCTAAGCCTCCTTGCTTGTTGCTGCCCATTTTGCACGAACATGCATAATCGTGCAAAATATAATGCGCAATCAGGCATAAATTCCTGCCTGTTTTGACCAAACATGCAGAATCATGCAACACTGCGCATAAAATCCGCACGGAAAACCCATCATGTCCAAAGAACGCGCCGCCAGCGCCAGCCTCCCCGCAGATCGCCACCTTTATATCCGCCAGCAATTGCAGCTGCATGGCCGGGTGCTGGCCGGCGAGCTGGCGGAAACGCTTGGCGTATCGGAGGACTCCATCCGCCGCGATCTGCGCGAACTGGCAGCCGCGGGCGTTTGCCAGCGCGTCTACGGCGGCGCCATCGCCTTGACGCCGAACCAGGCCAGTTTCCGCGCCCGCAAGCAGGAGCACCAGGCGCGCAAGGCCAGGCTGGCCGCCACCGCGGTCCAGCAACTGCAACCCGGGCAGTTTGTGTTTCTGGACGGCGGCACCACCAATCTGGAAATCGCCCGCGCGCTGCCTGAGCACCTGCCATTGACCGTGGCAACCAACTCCATCCCCATCGCCGCCGAATTATTCGGCAAGAAACAGCTGGAGCTGCTGCTGATCGGCGGCAGCGTCAATCACCAAAGCGGCGACGCGCTAGGCACCATCGCTACGCTCATGCTGCAGGCCATGCGTCCGGATATCTGTTTTCTCGGCACCTGTTCCGTCGACTCTGAGCTGGGCATCGGCACGCTGCAGGCGGACGAAGCCGCGTTCAAACGCCAGCTGGTGGAGCAATGCGGCCAGATCATTCTGGCGGTGACCAATGAAAAGCTCGATACCGCCTCGCCTTTTCAGGTTGCCCCGCTGGGCGACATCGGCCTGCTGATCATCGAACCGGATGCCGATCCGTCGCGCCTGGCCCACCTGCAGGCCAGCGGCGTGCCCTTGCGCACGGCGCACTGAGCGCGGCTTAAATCCAGCAGCATATTGCAGTTGATCAAACATTTGTTTTAAAGTCCCCCTCCAGGCGCCCAAACGATAAATCCTTGAAAATCAGAGCGCTTCCATCTGGAACATCCTTGGAGGGGAAACCAATGTCGATACAAACCATCACCGAATGGTTCATGCCCGACAGCATCCGCCAGTCGCCGGAGCAGGCGATACGCGCCCGCACCGTGGTCGGCGTCGGCCTGCTGGCCGGCCTGATGGCGCCGCTGTTCGCCGTCGAATACCTGATGCTGGGCCATTACCCGATGGCCGAAGGCATCGCGCTGGGCGGCCTGGGCCTGTTGTTTGGCCCGCTGCTGCTGCGGATCAGCGGCGCCGTGCGCTTCACCGCAGAATTCATCACCAGCTGCATGTACGCCATGGTGTGCTGGATGGTGTATGTCAACGGCGGCATCCTGTCCACCAGCCTGATGTGGTTCGCCGCCATCCCCTTTACCGCCGTATTCATCGGCACCCGCCGCTCCGGCATGTTCTGGCTGGCGATGTCGCTGCTCGCCGTCGGCATCATCATGTGGCTGTCCGGCATCGACGCCATCCCCAAGAGCCCGCTGCCGCATGAGGAGCTGCCCAAGCTGCAAGCCAAGTCGCTGGCGGGCTTGTCGCTGGTGGTATTGGTGCTGGCGCTGGCCTTCGACAAGGCCAAGAGCAAGAGCTTCGAGAAACTGGAAAGCGCCCGTCAGGATGCCGAACGCGCCAGCCAGACGCTGGCTTTGATGATGGAACAGATCAGCCACTCCATCCGCGACGCCTCCGGCGCCAGCCGCCAGATTGCCGCCAGCACCGGCAGCATGGCCAAAACCATGGCAGACCAGCGCGGCCGCTCCGAAGACATGGTGGTGATCGCGCAGCAAATGGCCGTGGTGACCAGCCAGAACGCCGAGCAATCCACCATGGCGACCCAACTGGCGCAAACCGCCGGAGACGCGGCGCTGCAGGGCGGTTCCGCGATGGACCAGGCGGTTTCGCAACTGGGCCGCGCCGGCGAAGTGATCAGCCATGCGGCCGGCAAGCTGGAAGAGCTGGGCCAGCGCAGCGCCGAGGTCAGCGGCATCGTGCAGTTGATCCGCGACATCGCGGACCAAACCAATCTGTTGGCGCTGAACGCGGCCATCGAGGCGGCCCGCGCCGGCGAAATGGGCCGCGGCTTCGCCGTGGTGGCCGACGAAGTGCGCAAGCTGGCCGAGCGCACCCAGAACGCCACCCAGGACATCGAGAGCAAGATCCAACTGATTGTCGACGGCACCAACCAGGCCATCGTGGCGATGCGCGACGGCAACCAGCAGATGCGCGCGGGCAGCGACCACGCACAGAACGCGCATCAAAAACTGTCAGGCATCATTCGCGAAACCGCCGAGCTGGCCAATCTGCTAGGCCAGGTATCGCAGGCCGAAGCCAATCAGAACCAGGGCTTCGCCCAGTTTGCCGGCGACATCGTCGCCGTCGGCGAAGCCACCCGCAGCTTGTCCGGCGAAACCGAAAACATCGCCGAGGCCATCCGTCGGCTGGATGAACAAATGGAAAAGCTGCACCAGGCGGTGAGCCAGCCGGCACATGCGCCGGCACCGACTAGACGCGAACCGAGCTGGGCCTGAGCAGAGAGGGAGCTGGGCTCAGATATAGCCCAGCTCCAAGGCGCGCAACACCGCGCGCACCCGATCGCGCACGCCCAGCTTGGACAGAATGCTGGAGACGTGATTCTTGATCGTGCCCTCGCTCGGCCCCAGCGCTTCCGCGATCTCGCGGTTGTTGAAGCCGCCGGCCATCAGCGCCAGCACCTCCACCTCGCGGCCGGTCAGCCTTTCCGGCAAATCCAGGGAGGGAAAGCTGGCCCCGCCTCCGCGCACGCCGTCCAGCACGCGTTCGGTCAGACCCGGGCGGAACAAGGTTTCCCCGGCCGCCACGCTGCGGATCGCCTGCGCCAGCCGCTCCAGCGAAATATCCTTCAGCAGAAATCCGCGCGCGCCCAAGCGCATGCCGGCCAGCAGCGCCTCGTCGTCATCGAACGTGGTCAGCAGCAAGGTCGGCGGCATGCCGCCGCGAGTCTGCAAGGCCTGCAATAACGCTATCCCGGACATGCCCGGCATGCGCACATCCAGCAACAGCACATCGGGCCTCTCCCCTTGCAACAGCGCCAGCGCCTCGGCCCCGTCCGCTGCCTCGAGCGCCACGCGGATGTCGCCGGTCAACTCCAGCAAGCCGCGAATGCCGCTGCGCACCAGCATCTGATCGTCAACCAATCCCACGCGTATCATCGTGCCGCCTCCTGCCACACGGTCGTCCACCCGCCTTCGCCGTTCATCGACAGACACAGCTCCGCGCCGCCTTCGCCCTGCCCCCGCAGCCACAAGCGGCAAGACCGGCCGCCGGCGCGCTCCAGCGCCTCGCGAGCCGCGGAAAACGCCCGCCACGCCGCATCGTCCGCCAGCGCCGGCATCGGCTCCAACACCAGCACCGCTTGCGG
This sequence comes from Chromobacterium sp. ASV23, assembly GCF_016428945.1. Taxonomy (NCBI): domain Bacteria; kingdom Pseudomonadati; phylum Pseudomonadota; class Betaproteobacteria; order Neisseriales; family Chromobacteriaceae; genus Chromobacterium; species Chromobacterium sp. ASV23. The sequence goes on along the minus strand of NZ_JAELTR010000063.1, from coordinate 6,475 downwards.
CCGGACGCCGGCGCACAACAAACGCAGCGCCTCCGCCAATGGCGCTTGCTGTTGCCGCCGCTCCATTCCCACCAGCGTGCGCACCTCGGCCAGCATCTGCCGCGCAGCCTGCTGCGCCGCGCGCAGCGGCGCATCCGCCTCGCCAGCCCCGCGCCGCAACAACAGCTCCAGTTGCAGATTCAAGGCCGACAAATGATGGCCGATGCCGTCGTGCAATTCGCGGGCTACCCGCACCCGCTCGCCATTTCCGGCCGCGCCGGCCAGCAGTTGCCGGGCGGCAAGCAGGCTGGCGCGGGTCGCCTCCAGTTGCGCGCGACGGCGGCGTTCCGCCGCGCCCAGGCAACCAATGCCAAAGGTCAGCAGCTGGAAGCCACTGCCGACGACAGCGTCCTGCCACAACAACCAAGACCGCTGCTCCAACGGCGGGGCCTGGACATTGGAGCCGCTGACATTGCACATCATCTCCTCCGCCGGCAGACGCTGCAGCTGCCAGGCGCACGCCAGCAGCAGCGCCACCATTTGCCCGCCCAAGCCGAGCCAGGCCGCTCGCAGCGGAAACAATAGCGCAAGCTCGGCAGCGGTCAGCAATAGCAACTTGTCGTTCGTCAGCAAGGCCAGCGCGACCTGTAAAACCATCAGGCCGGCTTTCTCCCAAGTACCCGGCGCGCGCGCGCCAACCGCGGTAGCCCGCCACAAGGCCCAGCCAAACGCCGCGAAACCCAAGCTATAGGCCGCCATCGCGCCGGGCAGGCCGATGGCCGGTCCCGTCAACAGCGGCAGTCGTTCGCGCAGATGCGCCAATCCGGCGTCTCCTATGGGCCATAGGATGGCGATCTGCTGCAGCGCCAAAGCTAGACAAGCGGCCAAGCCGACCACCCGCAACAGGGCAAGCGGCGATGGTGTCGAGTTCGCGCTCATGACGCCTCTCCGGACAACGGCAGCCAGATGCGCAGGCAGCAGCCACCGGATGCCGGCGACAGGATGTCCAGCGTGCCGCCGCGCGCTTCCACCCGCTCGCGCATGCCGGTCAACCCATGACCTGCCCGCTTCGCCTCTGGCTCAGCCAGCCCCTTGCCGTTATCGCTGACCGTCACCGCCACGCCGGCGCCCGATCGCTCCAGCCTCACCACCGCGCGGGCGGCGCCGGAATGCCGCAAGGCATTGCTCAAGGCTTCCTGCACCGTGCGGAATATCGCATGCGCCAGCGTGGGTTCGCTCAGCGTCAGCGCATCCTCCATATCCAATCTGACCAGCGGCATCGGGATGCCGCGACACAAGGTATCCAGCGCCGCGCGCAAGTCCAAGGCTGCCAGGGCATCGCCGCGCGCGACGCCGCGCAGCTCCTCCGCCAGACGGCTCGCTCCCTCGCGCGCCGCGGCGATCTGCGTGTCAGCCTCAGCGCCCAACTTGGCCTCAGCCAATCTCAGCTGCAGTTGCAAGGCCGCCAGTTGATCCGCCGCCAGCCGCCCCACTCCCTCGGCGATGCGCGCGCGCTCGGCTTCGCGCACCGCCTCGGTCAGCAGCAATTGAGTCGCCTGCAGCTCCGCATTGGCCTGCGCCTGCCGATGCCGGCCGCGCAGCGCTTCCGCCCAGCCATAGCCCACGCAGAAGGCGAAAGCCTGGAAAACCAGTCCTTGCAGCCAATCCAGCGCGGCCACCGTCCAGAATGGCGGCGGCAGCGCGCTGGCGATATTGCAGGCCGGATGGCCGTTGCCCACTCGCGCCAGATAAGGCAGCAGCGCCGCATCGATCAAGGCCGCCTGCAGCAGCGCCCCGGCCGCCGCGCCGCGCCAGGGCAACAGAAAGGCCAGTTCAGCCGCCACCAGATACCCTAGGCCAGGCTCGGTCCATGGTTCCAGCACGGCTGCGATGATCATCTGCGCGGCCAGCCATGGCCACCATCGCCGTGGCGGCGCCTCGCTCGACAAGCCGCGCCACAGCGCCAGCATGAACAACAGCATCAGCGCAGCAAACACCAGCAAAGCCGCGTCACGCAAGCTCAGCCAACCGCGCAAGCCATGCGCCAGCCAGGCTGGCCAAAGCCAGGCAGCGGCCTGCTCGCGCAGCGCCGCTTCCGGCAGAGGCCATAAGTCAGCACCGCCAGACGCCAGCATCAGCGCGCAAGCCAGTAGCAGCGCGCGCCGGAACCAGGCGGGGCCGGCGCCGATGGCATGAAGATAAGGTCGCATGGAGAAGACGTTTTCCCGCGTCAATATGAAAAGCGCGGCCCATGCCGCGCAATATGCACCAGCGTAACACAAGCCATATGTCATCAAGCCTGCGCTCTTGATAGAAAACACCGGCCACGCCCGCCCATGCGCCAACGGCCACGCGGCCCACCTCAATCCTTCCAGCATTCCGCTCTCCCGCTTGCATTGGCAACAAGTCTGCCGCTCGCCGCCGCGCGCCGGGAGTGCCGTTAGTCATGCGCGCCGTCTCTATCTTTCGGCACATGCGGGCCGCATGGCCTGCCGCGACAATGCGCACACCCGGCTCGCCTGAGCCTTCAATCAACGAAGAGGATTGCCATGAAAGCTAAATTCGCGATGACGACCTGCGGCGCGCTGGCCATGCTGCACCTGACAGCCGCGCACGCCGACGACACCTTGGGCTACGCCAAGCTAGGCACCGGCGTGGAGCTAGGCGTCGGCCGCGCCCTGGATAACGGCCTGGCGCTGCGCCTGGGCATCGCCGACACCTTCCGCTACAAGCAGGACAAGACGCTGGACGGCACGCCCTATCAGTTGAAGTCCAAGCCCAATCCCGCGCTGGCGGCCAGCCTGGATTGGCATCCGGTCAGCGACAGCGGCTTCCGGCTGAGCGGCGGCCTGACCTTGTCCGGCAAGTCCAGGGAGGATCTGAACTTCGCGGCCAATGGCGCGGGCAACTACACGTTGGGCGGCAACCGATATGCCGCGTCCGCCGTTGGGCCGCTGACCGGCAAGGTGGAATACCAGCCACTGGGATCTTATCTCGGCATCGGCTGGGACTTCGCCGTGCCGGGCGCGTCCGCTTGGTGCGTCAGCGCCGACCTGGGCGCGCAGCTTCAGTTTGGCGGCAAGGCGACGTTGAATCCGGCGGCCGGCGTCAGCGCCCAGGATCTGGCGGCCGCGCAGCAGAAGCTGGACCACGACCTGGGCGGCACCCGCTTCCGGCTGAGCGCCGGAGTGGGCCTGTCTTACGCGTTCTAATCGAAAATGCCGGGGCCGATGCCCTGGCATCTTTCAATCTGCTCGCCGCTCGGCGCCCACAGCAATTGTTATGTTATAACTTGATTACAATAAATGTAATGATATAACATTCTTTAAATCCATCTCTTCCCCCCAGCCATGACCGCCGAGACCATCCACCTTTCCGACAACCTGGCCAGCCTTGCGGCCATCTTCGACGCCGACACCGAGCTGTGCCTGTACCGCCGCCCGCCCAACGCCGATATCGCCGGCTATTTGCGCCGCGCGGAGCAAAACGGCCTGCTGGGCCTGGGTTGGCGGCGGATAGTGACGCCGGGAGAAGCCGCCGACTTGCCGCTGGCCGACCTGCCAGGCCGCGACGCGCTGCAAGCCGACATCGACTGGCTGTGCGAACTGTACGCCACGCTGACCGGCTGTCCGCAAGTGGGCGCCCGGCTGGAGGTGCTGAGCCTCCCGATGTGCCCGCGCTTCCACGTGGACCGCGTCGGCCTGCGCCTGCTCTGCTGCTACCAGGGACCAGGCACCGAATGGCTGCCGTCCTCCGCGGCAAACCGCTCCCGGCTGGGTTCGGCGGCGCAGGGCCTGCCCGATGCGGAATCCGGCCTGATCCTCGACGCCGCTGCCATCGGCAGCGCGCCGCCGTTCGCCGTGCTGCTGCTCAAGGGCGCGGAATGGCCGGAATCCAAGGGCGGCGCCATCCACCGCTCGCCCGCGCCGCATCCCGGAGCAGCCCGCGTGCTGCTGGCGCTGGATGCGGTGTGGTAGCCCTCTCTTTCCCTCATTTCAAGGAGCACACATGAACAAGCTGCCGGTAACGGTGCTGTCCGGCTTTCTCGGCGCCGGCAAAACCACGCTGCTGAACCACATCTTGGCCAACCGCGAAGGCAAGCGGGTGGCGGTGATCGTCAACGACATGTCCGAGGTCAATATCGACGCCCGCCTGGTGCGCGAAGGCGGCGCCCAGTTGTCGCGCGCCGAGGAAAAGCTGGTGGAGATGAGCAATGGCTGCATCTGCTGTACGTTGCGCGAGGATTTGCTGCTGGAGATACGCCGCCTGGCGGCGGAAGGCCGCTTCGACTATCTGCTGATCGAATCCACCGGCATCTCCGAGCCGCTGCCGGTGGCGGAAACCTTCACTTTCCGCGACGACGATGGCCGCAGCCTGGCTGATCTGGCGCGGCTGGACACCATGGTGACGGTGGTGGATGCCTGCAATTTCCTGCGCGACTACGCCTCGCGCGACAGCCTCACCGACCGCCAGGCCAGCCTGGGCGAGGAGGACGAGCGCACCGTGGTGGATCTGCTGATCGAACAAGTGGAGTTCTGCGACGTCATCGTGCTGAACAAGACCGATCTGATCAGCGCTGAAGCGCTGGCCGAGCTGCAGGGCATCCTGCGCTCGCTGAATCCGCGCGCCGACATCGTGCGCAGCGAGTTCGGCCGCGTGCCGCTGGACAAAGTGCTCGATACCGGCCGCTTCGACTTCGACGCCGCGGCCGAAGCGCCGGGCTGGCTGGCCGAACTGCGCGGCGAGCATGTGCCGGAAACTGAGGCCTACGGCATAAGCAGCTTCGTCTACCGCGCGCGCCGTCCCTTCCATCCGCAGCGGCTGTGGCAATGGATGCGGCAGGAATGGCCCGGCGTGGTGCGCTCCAAAGGTTATTTCTGGCTGGCCAGCCGGCCGCAGTTCGCCGCCTTGTGGTCGCAAGCCGGATCGGTGGCCCGCCATTCCTGCGCCGGGCTGTGGTGGGCGGCGCTGGACCAAGCGGAATGGCCCCAGGACGAAGACAGCCTGGCGCTGATCCGCTCGCGCTGGGCCGAGCCGTTCGGCGACCGCCAGCAAGAGCTGGTGCTGATCGGCATGGACATGGACAGCCAGGCGCTGACGGCCGGCTTCGACGCCTGTCTGTTGAACGATGCCGAATTGGCCGGCGGAATAACCGCCTGGGAGACGCTGGACGACCCGTTCCCGCGCTGGGCCATCAGCGAGGAAGACGCCGAGGCCTGACGCCAAGCGCGGGCGGCTCGCCGCCGCCCGCTCTGCTATAATCAGCGCTTTCCGCAATTCTCCGTTCTTTAGCCGATGACTCCTGCCGCCCGCCTCGCCGACCTGAAATCCGCCCTGTCCCGCTGCCTGATCCGCGACCGCCACCTGCTGCGCCGCAAGCTCGCCGACGCCGGCGACCGGCTGAAGAAGAACCAGCCGGCCGACAAGCTGCTCACGGACATCGCCAGCCAGATCGACCGCTCGCGCGAGCGCGCCGAGGCCCGCCGCCGCCATCTGCCCAAACCGAGCTTCGACGACACGCTGCCGGTCAACCAGAAACTGGACGACATCAAGGCGGCGATAGACAAAAACCAGGTGGTGATCATCTGCGGCGAAACCGGCTCCGGCAAAACCACGCAGATTCCCAAGATCTGCCTGGAGCTGGGCCGCGGCGTGTTCGGCTTGATCGGCCACACCCAGCCGCGCCGGCTGGCCGCGCGCTCGGTGGCGACGCGCATCGCGCAGGAACTGGGTTCGCAACTGGGCGAGCATGTCGGCTTCAAGGTGCGCTTCACCGACAAATTGTCGGAAAAATCGGTGATCAAGCTGATGACGGACGGCATCATGCTGGCGGAGACGCAGACCGACCGTTATCTGGAAGCCTACGACACCATCATCATCGACGAGGCGCACGAGCGCAGCCTGAACATCGACTTCCTGCTGGGCTACCTGAAGCAGCTGCTGCCGCGCCGGCCGGACCTGAAAGTCATCATCACCTCGGCCACCATCGACGCCGACCGTTTCGCCCGCCACTTTGACGGCGCGCCGGTCATCGAAGTCTCCGGCCGCACCTTCCCGGTGGAAGTGCGCTACCGGCCGCTGAAGCAGCGCGACGAAGACGAGCGCGAGATGGAGATGGAGGACGCCATCGTCGACGCGGCGGACGAGCTGTCGCGCCAGGGCCCCGGCGACATGCTGGTCTTCCTGCCCGGCGAGCGCGAAATCCGCGAAACCGCGGAGAAGCTGCGCAAGTCCGGCATCCGCGGCTACGAGATCCTGCCGCTGTTCGCGCGGCTGTCCAACGAGGACCAGCAGAAAATCTTCAAACCGTCCGGCGGCCGCCGCATCGTGCTGGCCACCAACGTGGCGGAAACCTCGCTGACGGTGCCCGGCATCAAGTACGTGATCGACACCGGCCTGGCCCGCATCAACCGCTACAGCCCGCGCGCCAAGGTGGAGCAGCTGCAAGTCGAGAAAATTTCGCAAGCGGCCGCCCGCCAGCGCGCCGGCCGTTGCG
>NZ_JAELTR010000062.1:0-23033 GCF_016428945.1 Chromobacterium sp. ASV23 | reverse complement strand
CCCCCCCCCCCCCCCCCCCCCCCCCCCCCCCCCCCCCCCCCCCCCCCCCCCCCCCCCCCCCCCCCCCCCCCCCCCCCCCCCCCCCCCCCCCCCCCCCCCACCCCCCCCCCCCCCCCCCCCCCCCCCCACCTCCGTGCTGTCGTCGGCAGCGTCAGATGTGTATAAGAGACAGCCCTGGATACGAAAATCAGGCCATAAAAACTCTTGAAGCAATAAAGAATTCAACATGCGAATGGCTATATATTTCAAAGCCAGACAGCTTCAAGGAAATCCCTGGCAACCCAATTGCATATTGGATTAGTGAAAAAGCAATTTCAACATTTTCAGAATCATATCAACTAGGTGAAAAAACAACAATAAAACAAGGCATGACATCTGGCAACAATTCTCTATATCTAAAATTATGGCACGAAATTGACCTGGATAAATTTAGCATCAAGAATGGAAAAAAATGGTTCCCATTTAACAAGGGAGGTAACTATAGAAGATGGTATGGAAATCATGAATATGTCGTTGATTATGAAAACAATGGAGAAAAAATAAAACTCGATGCTGCCACCGGTAAAAACCCAGGCTTCAGACATGACGGGAAAGAATACTATTTCAAAGAAGGAGTAACATGGTCAGCGATTTCAAGCTCTTACTTCTCAACTAGACTAACACCTGCTGGCTTTATTTTTGGCAATGCAGGACCCACGGCATTCTCAGATGAGAACGAAACTTACTTCATACTCGGCTTAACCAATTCAAAACTGGTAAACTACTACACTAAAATATTCAGTCCGACGCTCAATTTTGAAATTGGTGACATAAGCAAGATACCCGTCTTAAAAGAAATAAATTCAGCAATTTATACCAAAATTATTACCACATCAATAAAATTAGTAGATGTTGCTAAAAGCGACTGGGATAACTATGAGCACTCTTGGAATTTCACTTCAAGCCCTATAATAAAAGCAAGAAATACATTAATCGAAAATTCATTTTTAACATGGAGCGAATTAAATAAAGAAAACATATTAAAAATGAAACATAGTGAAGAAGAAAACAACAAATACCTAGTCGAACTATACGATTTAAAAGATGATATTTCTACTGATGTTCCATTAGAACATATAACACTTACCCACTCAGACCGCGAGAAGGACATGCAACGTTTGGTGTCTTACGCCATCGGCTGCATGATGGGTCGTTACAGTCTGGATGAGCCTGGCTTGATCTACGCCCATGCGGGTAATGAAGGCTTTGACCCTGCACGCTATGCCACCTTCCCGGCGGACGCGGACGGCATCGTGCCGGTATCCGATATGGCCTGGTTTACTGATGATGCGACCGCACGGGTGATAGAGTTTATCGAGGCGGTATGGGGCAAGGAAACTCTGGTAGAAAACCTGGCCTGGCTGGCGGAAAGCCTGGGGCAGAAAGCCGACGAAAGCCCGGAGGAGTCCTTGCGCCGCTACATCTCCGGCAGCTTCTTCAAGGACCACTGCCAGACCTACAAGAAGCGCCCGATTTACTGGCTGTTCTCCAGCGGCAAGCAAAAGGCTTTCGAGGCACTGGTCTACCTGCACCGCTACAACGAGGGCACACTATCGCGCATGCGCGCCGAATACGTGGTGCCACTCACAGGCAAGATGGCCGAGCGTATCAAGCTGCTGGAGGAGGATGCCGACAAGGCCAGCTCCGCCCCTGCTCGCAAGGCCATTGACAAGGAAATCACCAAGCTGAAGAAGAAGCTGGAAGAACTGCGCCTTTACGACGAAAAACTGCGCCACTACGCCGACATGCGCATCAGCCTAGATCTGGACGACGGCGTAAAGGTGAACTACGGCAAGTTTGGTGACCTGCTGGATGGGGTAAAAGCCATTACTGGCGGTAGCGGAGACGAGTGAGACCTAGACATGAAACTAAGCAATTTCGGATTGAGCGATCTCGAAATCAAGTTCCGGGAAGACCCCGACCTTAATGTGCTGCAGTATGCCAGCAATGCAGACCTGCACACGCTGGTAAAGTATCTGACGCGGGACAAAAATGGCACTCTGCGCCCATCCCAGCAGTTGCTGAACCAGCCTCGTTTCAAAGCTGCAGGTGACAAGCTGAACCAAGTTTGGGATCTGATTGCGGCAGAACTGCAACTGTATGGCGGTAACACCGTGTCAAACCTGCTCCGCCGCCGGACAGGTGTGACTTACCGTGAAATCGTAATGGATGTTTGCGTCAGCCAGAACATCAAGGTTAAAGCGAGCGATTCCATTTTTGATCTGGAATCACAGCTGATTGAAGGGCTGATTGGCAAGCTGTGGGACAAGCTCACCCCAGAACAGCGTAAAGATTTTTTCGATACCATTACATCGAATATTACCAATAAGGATCAAGCCCTGGCAGATCGGATCATTCAGGCTATCAAGATGAATCCAACCTTGATCTTTGCAACCGCAGCTCTTATTGCAACACCATTTAGCGGTGCACTGCTGTTGGCCTCGATTGGCGGCCCGGCATACGACGTGACCGTGCCCAGCGTGGTTCATATTGCCTACATCCGCAGAACCCTGACTGAAGTCAACCGCTACTAAGACACTCAAAATGGAAACCCTATACCGAATCGTTACAGAAAAGATCAGTCCCGAAGTGCTGGAGGGACTTAATTCCGGAACCATGCGGGTTTCGACTTCTCGTGGAAACGTCTATTGGGCCAAGGGGTCTGGTCATACGGGTATAGTGCAGCAACTTCCCTTTGAGCCAGTGAATATCGAAGACCCAAGCAATTTGCTGCAATCTGCCCAAGCCCTGCAAAAAGGTGCAGTGATGGCCACAGCAATTGGCACCGGAGTCATCCTGGCAGCCATCGTCATTCAGACGGCCTATCTCGCCAAGAAACTGAACAAGCTGCAAAGCACGGTTGACCGTATCTCGCAGGATATTCATTCGCAAAACATCATCTTCTATATGGAGAAGATCACGCATTATTTTGGTCAGGTAGAGGCAGCACGGGATTATCTGGCATCGCCGGATGCGCATGAAGAAGTCAGGGACATCGCCCCCGTCATCCTTGCCGATATGGCCACCGAACGTGCCCAGTTGATGCTGTTTATCAATAACATCATGGAACTGGCCAAGAATTCCGATCACATCAGCCAGGAGCATTACACGCTGATCATCGACTTCGTTGCCATGGCAATGGACTTGATCCCCAAAGGCCTGTTCATCGAGAAAGAGCTGTATGTCTATGCGGAAAAATTTGTGCTCGCCGAGCAAATTTCTACTCAAGGCATCAAGCGCTACATGGCCCTGATCCAGGAATACAAGGACTGGTGCAATAACCAGTTCCGCCTGGCATTAAAGGGGGACAAGCGCGCTGCGCTGTTGACCGAACGGGATCAGACTCTGAAAGCCCTGTTCCAGTCAGAAGAAAATCGCTTGTTGCTGTCCGTCTGATTAACTGTTCCAACCCCGTAACGCCAGCCTGAATCCACCAGCCATGACCTCAAAAGTTAGCATTTCACTGGAATCACAATTCCGCGCCACCCGATTCGTGTTCTGGCATGACACAGAATCACACTACGAGGACGAGGTCGAACAATTTCTACTACCGGATGTGCATAAGGTGCGCGTCGATGAGACCCCTGCACTGGAAATCAAGCTACTGGTGGAACAGGCCCCGGCTGACAGCAAGTGGCTGTTTTACAGCACCCAGCCCGAACCAACGCCGGAGCATGACTGGCTGCTGGATGTGCGCATGCGCGGTCGCGCCTTCCATGCCGACAGCTTGTCCATTCTGATTGCAGACTGGGGCTTGTCCCCTGCCCTGCGGCCCCACCTGCAACAGCGCAGCAAATACCTGGCCGCCAAGGAAAGAGTGGCACGCTTAGGCAAGCTGGTGCTGCCAAGTGACAGTGACGCAGATCTGGATCGCAAGATGATTGCCGCTTCGGTGCGGGCGGATCAGCCGGACTTCTCTTCCATCCTGCTGCGTTTGCTGACTGCGCTGGAGCAGGACGGAAAGGTGGATCTGCACGCCAGCAGCCGCGGCTGGGACGAGCTGGTAGCCATGGAGCTGGAGCTCGCCTTCTGGCAACTGGTGGAGGCGGAAACCGGCTACCGTGAAGAGACACCAAATTTACGCAGCCTGATCATGCACATGCTGGTGAGCGACTTGGCACGCGGCATTCGTGGCGAGCTGCCATTGTCCTTGCAGCACTTCCTGTTGCCAGACCCGGTAAAGGCCGCCACGGTATCGGTGTTTATCAGCCAGTGGCGTGCCAATATCGGGCATTTCGACAGCTATAACGCCATCAGTGCCGAGGTGGCTGAACAGCTCCAACTGGGCCAGGCACTGTCAGGCCTGAACACCGAGGCTCTGCTGGATGCCATGACTTTTGCCGAGGTGGAAAAGCTGATCATTGTCGATTTGCGCAACCGCATTCTGTCGGGGGCGGGTGCTGCGCTGGATACGGTGCGCAATGCTTTCACCCGCCGCCGAGACGGCCATTGGGCCAACCCCAAGCTGGCGGCCAACAGCAAGATTACCAGCGCTCTTGTAGCCTGCTACGAGGCTTTGGAAGCTGCTGCCGACCTGTTTGATCTGCAAGCCCTGCACAAGGGCGGTTTCCGCTTTGCCGATGCCACCACGGCAGCCAATGCTTACCAACAGCAGCTCTTCCGTTTTGACCAGGATTACCGCCACTTCCATTTTGCGGCGAGCCAGGTGGACACCATGGGTTGGCAACTGCTGCACACTTTGCGCGAGCGAGTGGAAGGTCTTTACTCCGATTGGTTCATCCCGCAGCTGTCCACGGCCTGGGGCAAGGTGCTGGAAGGCGATAGCGGCCTGCTGCAACGCTGGCATATTCCCGGCAAGGTGAATCAGGAGCAGTTCTTCCAGCGCGAGGTGCAGTCGCTACTGGAGGGTAATATCAAGCGGGTGTTTGTGGTGATTTCCGATGCCTTCCGCTACGAGGCTGCTGAAGAGCTGTGCCGCAACATCACCAGCCGCAATCGTTTCAAGGCCTCGCTGGACAGCATGCTGGGGGTATTGCCCAGCTACACCTCGCTTGGCATGGCAGCCTTGCTGCCGCACTCGGCGCTGTCCTACAAGCACAATGATCAGTTAGATGTGCTGGTGGATGGCAAACCTACCAGCACTCTGGAACAGCGTAGTGCCATTCTTGCTGCACGAGATGGCCTGGCCATCAAGTGGGAAGCACTGATTGAGCTAGGTAAGGAAAAAGGCCGGGAGCTGGTGCGTAACTACCGCGTAGTGTATGTCTACCACGACCGTATCGACATGCTGGGCGACAAGGCAGCGTCCGAATCCAAGACCTTTGAAGCCGTGCGTGACACCGTGCAGGAACTGGACGAGCTGATTGCTTCGCTGATCAACAATCTGAATGCTTCCACGGTGCTGGTGACCGCGGACCATGGCTTTCTGTATCAGCAATCCAGTGTTGATGCTGCCGACAAGTCCACGCTGGAGGTCAAGCCAGAAGGCATCGTCAAATCGAAAAAACGCTATCTACTGGGCCACAATCTGGGCAAAACCGACAAGGCCTGGTGCGGCAATACCCAGGTAACTGCCAATACCACCACCGAGGGCAGCGTTGATTTCTGGGTGCCCAAGGGTGCCATCCGCTTCCATTTTGCTGGCGGTGCCCAGTTTGTGCATGGCAGCGCCATGCCACAGGAGGTGCTGGTGCCCCTGCTGACGGTAAAGGTGAGTGATTCGGAAAAGGCCAAAACCTCGCAAGTGGGTTTTGCACCGCTGATGCTGACGCAGAAGGTGGTAACCAATATCCAGAAGTTTGAATTCATCCAGACAGAACCGGTTACCGACAAGGTGCTGGCCCGCACCGTGCGTATTTCCCTGCGGGATGGCAATACCCTGATCAGCAATGAGCAGACCGTTACCTTTGATAGCGCCTCGACTTCAATGGAAGATCGCAAGAAGACGGTCATCCTCACCGTGCAGGCAGGTAGCTATGACAAGCTGAAGGATTACTATCTGGTGGGGATGGATCAGGACGGCAAGAGCGAGGTGATCCGCATTGCCTTGAAGATTGACCTGGCACTGGCCAATGAATTCTGAGCAAGCTTCAGGTGATGATTGCAGCGACCAAGCGTCGCTGTAATCATTTTTCCGGTTTTGATCTAGAATCTAAGCGTTTATTCGACAGCGTAAGCGAAAATCATGCCTCACATCGGCTATCAATGGTTGGCCAAACACTATGGGATCACTCCGGTGCATCCCTTTGCCGTGCATAGCGAGATTGGTCGCACACGCAGCACCGTGGTAGCAGATGGCGTGCGCCGTGAAGTATATACCGAGCATTACCAGCCACAGGCCAATCTGGCAGATCAGCTGACCTTCGCCTTCAAGTATGAAGGTATCCATCTGGAGTTTCTCGCCCGGCTTGCACAGGTGCCAGGCGTCAAACAGGCACTGGAGGAATGGATAGCGCGCGAGCCAACCGGTGCCTATGCGCGCCGTGCCGGTTTTTACTACGAATGGCTGACGGGTGAGCAGCTGACCTTTGCCGGGGTCAGCAAAGGCAATTATGTTGACGCCCTTGATGCCGAGCTGTTTGTGACCGGAAGCCCGGTAAATAACGCCCGCTGGCGTGTGCGTGACAATCTGCCGGGCAACCGGGACTTCTGCCCCATCATCTGGCGCAGCCCTGCCGTGCGTGCCGCGGAAAGCTATGACATTCCAGAGCATCTGGCTGCGCTGGAAGCTGATTACGGCATCGACCTGGTGCTACGCAGCACGGTATGGCTGACAGTCAAGGAAAGCCGTGCCAGCTTTCTGATCGAGCGGGAGCAAGAGCAGGAAGACCGCATCCGGCGCTTTGCCGCGGTGATGGAGACCGAGTGCGGCATACACCCCCAGCCACTTGCGCCAGACACGCTATCGGCCCTGCAACGGGCCATTCTGGGGGAGGCCGCCTTGCGTTACGGCCTGCGCCGTTCTCCCGTGTTTGTTGGCCATACCGCACGCTATCAGCAGGTGGTGGACTACATCGGCCCGCACTGGGATGAAACCATCCCGATGCTGCAAGGCTTGGCGCAGTTTCTGGACAAAACCAAGGCAATATCTGCATTGGTGCGTGCAGCAGTAGCCTCCTTCGGCTTTGTTTACATCCACCCCATGGCTGATGGCAATGGCCGGATCTCACGCTTCCTGATCAATGATGTGCTGCGGCGCGATGGCATCTTGCCACCACCACTGATCCTGCCTGTTTCGGCCACCATCACCCATAGCACCTACAACCGTGCCGATTACGACCGGGTGCTGGAAAAATTCTCCCGCCCACTGATGCAGCGCTATGCCAGCCATTACCGTTTTGCGGAGGCGGTGCAGGCTGAAGACGGCGTGGAATACAACTTCCACTTTGATGCTTACCAGGATGCCCTGCCCGCCTGGCGCTACCCGGATCTGACACCCCATGTGGCCTATCTGGCAGACATTGTTGACCAGACACTGACACGGGAAATGCGGCAAGAGGCCCAATTCCTGCATGCCAACGAACAGGCACGGCAAGGAATCAAGCAAGTGCTGGAAGCACCAGATGCCGAGCTGGACGTCATCATCCGTAGCGTGCGGGAAAGCGGTAACCGCATCTCCGGCAAGCTGGGAAAACGCTATCCGCTGCTAGTAGAAAAACCTGCGCTGGCAGCACGAATCATCGACGCTATCTCCCGCGCCTTTGGCGACGACATTGCCGAACCGGCTGGCGATGAGCATGCAAGAACAACTGAAGACAACAATCATGACTGAATCCAACGCTGATCTGGACACCCTGCTCAACCAACAGTTTGCTGGCAAGGTGGTGCGCAAAGACCTGACCAAGATGATCAAGGAAGGTGCCAACGTCCCGGTCTACGTGCTGGAGTATCTGCTGGGCATGTATTGCTCGTCGGATGATCCGCAGATCATCGAAACCGGCCTGGGCAATGTAAAGCGCATCCTGGCGGAAAATTATGTGCGGCCCGACGAGGCCGAGAAGATCAAGTCCAAGATCCGCGAGAGTGGCACCTACAAGGTTATCGACAAGGTGACCGTCAAGCTCAACGAAAAACGGGATAGCTATGAAGCCTTGCTATCCAATCTGGGCGTGAAGAATGCTGAGATATCTGATCGCTTCGTGCGCCAGTTTGAAAAACTGCTGGTGGGTGGCATCTGGTGCATCATTACCGTCCAGTATCTCTTCGAAGAAAACCAGAAAGGCTCGCCCTTCATTGTGACCGACCTCAAGCCTATCCAGATGCCTAATATGGATATGCAAGGGCTGTTTGAGGGACGTAGGGCATTCAGTGATCAACAATGGATTGATGCCTTGATCCGGGCCACAGGCATGGAGCCGGCCTGCTTCAAGGAACGGGCAAAGTGGCACCTGCTGGCACGCATGATTCCGCTGGTGGAGAACAACTACAACTTCTGTGAATTGGGGCCACGCGGCACCGGCAAAAGCCACATCTACAAGGAAATCAGCCCGAACAGTATTCTGGTTTCCGGTGGCCAGACCACAGTAGCCAACCTGTTCTACAACATGAGTAGCCGCAGGGTGGGGCTGGTGGGTCTATGGGATGTGGTGGCCTTCGACGAGGTGGCCGGCATCAACTTCAAAGATCATGACGGCGTTCAGATCATGAAGGACTACATGGCCTCTGGCTCCTTCAGCCGCGGGCGAGACTCCATCAATGCCAGCGCGTCCATGGTGTTTATCGGCAACATTAACCAGTCCGTGGAGTCGCTGGTCAAAACCAGCCACCTTCTGGCCCCCTTTCCGGAGGTGATGATCGACTCCGCCTTCTTCGACCGCTTCCACGCCTATGTGCCTGGCTGGGAAATCCCCAAGATGCGGCCGGAGTTCTTCACTAACCAATACGGCATGATTGTTGACTACCTGGCCGAGTTTCTCCGTGAAATGCGCAAGCGCAACTTTGCCGACGCTATCGACAAGTGGTTCCGCTTGGGTAACAACCTCAATCAGCGCGATACCATTGCCGTTCGACGCACCACGTCCGGCCTGCTGAAGCTGATTGCACCGCATGGTGAATACACCAAGGAAACCGTGCGTAACTGCCTTGAATACGCACTGGAAACCCGCCGTCGAGTGAAGGAGCAGCTGAAGAAGATTGGTGGCATGGAGTTCTACGATGTCCATTTCAGCTACATTGACCTGGAAGATGGACAGGAACGCTTTGTCACCGTGCCGGAGCAATCCGGTGGCGCTCTGATTCCGGAAGGTCGCCTGAACCCAGGCACCCTGCACACCATCAGCATGGGCAAGAGTGAGATGCCAGGCAGCTATCGCCTGGAAATCCAGACCATGGCAGGTGGTGGCAAGCTGTCCGTATCCGGCGCAGCACCCAGAGAACCCGTCAAGATCGCCTTTGACTACTTCAAGGCCAATGCTTCGCGTGTCAGTGCCGGGATCAGGGCTGGAGAAACCGATTTCCACCTGCATTTGGTCGAGCTGCAACATACAGGAGACCCGGAAACGCTCACCCTGGCTAGTTTCATTGCCTTGTGCTCCGCCGCATTGGGCAAGCCGATCCAGCCGCAGATGGTGGTGCTTGGTGACATGAGCCTGGGGGGAACTGTTGTCCAGGTGAGAAACCTTGCAGAAACCCTGCAAGTAGCCTTCGATGCCGGAGGTAAACGGATCTTGCTGCCAATGTCCAGCGTGGTTGATATTCCTAGCGTTCCGGGTGAGTTGTTCGCAAAATTTCAGACCAGCTTCTATTCAGACCCTGTAGACGCCGCCTTCAAGGCCTTGGGAGTGGAGTAATTCCGAAAAGGCAGTCGCCGTAAGTGTAGGAATCAACTCTTTTTGCTAGCCGTTTCAACTGGTTATGACCTGCGCGCCAAGCTGGACTCCCAGGGCTACTACGACGACTTCGAAGTGGACCGGGTGGCCGCGGTGGAAACCAACCCCAAGGCCAAGCAAAGCGACCTAGTCGCCGCTATCGCGCCCGTTGCGGATAGGCTGCTCAAACGCTACGGCGCCGCGCAGCAGGAACGCATCGACGCCCTGGCCCGAGAGGACGAGCCAGCCGCCCAAGCCGCCAAGGACAAACAGGACGCGCTGGTGCTGTTCAAGGGCGATATGGGCGCCTATCTGCGGCTGTATGCCTTCCTGTCGCAGATCTTCGACTACGGCAACACCGACATCGAGAAGCGCTATCTGTTCTACAAGCGCCTGATCCCGCTGCTGGAGTTTGGCCGCGAGCGCGAGACGGTTGACCTGTCCAAGCTGGTGTTGACCCACCACTCCCTGCGCGACAAGGGCCGGCAGCGGCTCAACCTGTCCGAAGGCGAAACGCCCAAGCTGCCGCCTATCGACGCCACCGGCTCCGGCGCGCTGCAGGACAAGGAAAAGGCGCTGCTGGACGAGATCATCGCCAAGGTGAACGGCCTGTTTGAAGGCGAGCTGACCGACGGCGACCAGCTGGTCTACGTGAACGGCGTGATCAAGGGCAAGCTGCTGGAAGACGAGCTGCTGATCGACCAGGCCATGAACAACACCAAGGAGCAGTTCTCCAACTCGCCGGACCTGGCCCAGTCGCTGCTGAACGCCATCATGGACGCACTGGATGCCCACAACAGCATGAGTTCGCAAGCGCTCAACTCCAGCAAGGTGCGGGACGGCATCCGCGACACACTGCTGGGACCGGGCCAGCTGTATGAAATGCTGCGCAAACAGGGAGAAAACCGCCGAGGGGCGCAGCGCTAACACTCTCACGCGGACTGCAAACAAGCCGGGCACCAAGCTGGTGTCTGGCGCCGTCCCTGCCCTCCTTTTCCGGGCCCAGAAACAGCCCATAACGGCCCAAAACAAGCAGGCTGCCCTGTCTGCGTCAAACGAAAATCATGCGCCAAACAGCGTAAAAATGGCCTCTAAAGAGCCCGAGTCATGATCTGGCTACGAGTCGCGGCTCTCCACAGCATTCAACCATCTATCATGCTGGCACCCAAGACAGCGCCTACCGGCAGATTCCTGCTCCCAGCAGATCAAGCTCACGCCCCAAAGCCGCATAAACGGGCTACAGGCGCATCGCATGCGCCACCCCTCCCTCAGGACACCAAGCTCTCCAAAACCCCGCCTATGGGCGTTTAAATGGCTGATCCGAACAAGCGGGACTACCGGTGCCCAAGCCTTCAGCCGTTTGATATGATTTGATATGAACTGGTAGCAATCCAAGTGCATTCAAACCAAATGACATCACCCCAGTTGATATGGATTGAACTGAAAACAAGCGATATCACTTCACATCAGCCCCATCTGATGCCCACCAGTAAGAGAAAAGCGTTTCCAAGAGGAAAGGACATCACCCACATCGGCAGATAACAAAGCACTGGATAGCGTCTATCCTGGTAATCTCTAAGACTTCCGGTATCCAGATGAAACCCTGCTTCCCTCCTCCCGGATACAGTAGAAGAAAAAAGCCTACTGAGACGTCCATCAGAAAGAAGCTCCCCCCATAGAGAAGCTTTTCATAGAGAGAAGAAAGGGATGCATGGGGAAGGCATATCCAATGCATCTGGAAGGCAAGAGAGGCGTAGAAGCAGGGGGAGGGCTACAGAGGTATAAGACTATATTAAGTTAGCGGCGAGTCCACCGCAGCCCCGCCCAGACACCAAGCACAACTCAATCCCTTGTTTTATTTAGAAGCCCCACCCCACTCCACCGGGCCAGGAGCAGGGGTCCCGGCACGTTTTTCCCTCAAATTTTTGACGAACCGGGGCTCAGCCAAGTGGCTGGCCCGTGTTCAAGCGGCTCTGCAACGTGCGGAGCCGATCACGCATCAGCCGGTTCAACTGCGCATTTGAATGACCGAAGTGGAGCGCAGGGGGATGCCCATGCACCCGACGAAAGTCACGCGCTTCTGCATGTCCCATTTCCCGGCGCCGGCCAGGCCGGACCAAACCGCGAATCCCCGGGATTGAGCGTTCCCCAGGGATCTGCTGGGCAAAGTGTTTAGCCAGACTCAAGACATCGAAAGCAACCCATTCTTCCCATGTGTTGATAGGCAATCCAGTGTTCTGCAACGTAACCTCGAACCGGCCGCGGTGCAGCTCGGGTGGCAAGGCGATCGGAAGATTGTCTTTCTGCCCATCAGTAGCCTTCCAATAGGCTCGGTAGGAGATGGGTGATGGCGGACTGCCATAGCGTGGTCGCTGATTCCCCATATAGAGTGTGCCGCCAAGCCTTAACCCATTCAGCATTTGCTCTTTACTCATAGGCCACTCTGTATGAAGAAAAGGCTTTCCATTTCCGCAATTTCCAGCATTAAATACATATCTAACATCCCCAAGCGAGGATTTACAATTTGCCACTAGGTCAACTAAAAATGGAAGGACGATCTGCTTCACCCCCCAAACATCAAATGAAACTTCTATTTTTTTCAAAATGAATTTATCAAACCCCTTTGACCTTTTCTTCTCGATATATCGCCGCTCAACATCTACATGATTCGTATAGTCCGTAATCCTAATCAGTTGGCCATTTTCGTTGCCATCCTGAAACGCTTCAACGTCAACAACATCCACTACAAATTCAAGCTTAGAAAAGATATCTTTATACATATGAATTCACATATTCAAAATTGCCGTAAAGCGGATAGGCAATCAAAATGAACGCCTTTCAAACCTGCTTGCCGCCTTGGTAAGTCAGCACTGACTGATATTATAGTCAGCCGATACTGAAATTTAGCCGAATTTATAATTGATTGATTTTACGGAAGAATATTTTTTTCACATGAGCACTGATTGAGAAAGGATATTAATAAATTGATTTTAATAAACTCAGCATATGGATAGCCCAATCCTCACCACCATCTTGCAACACGATCTGTTGCCCCTCCTTTACTCAATGCCATCGAAGTTCAGTTTCCGGCGCGGCATCGGGTGAACGATTTTTTCTTTTTGAAGACCGGGGCTTCTCGGCGGGCGAGGAAAAGTGCTTTCTTGCTCTTCTGCTGGGTTCGGGCGGGGTCAGGGTTGTTCCGGCGAATGGCGGGTCAGGCGGGGCGTTTCTGGGGCGGGAATTGCGGGTTTGACGGGGCGGTTTCAGGGGAAATTTAGGGGGTGGTCACTCAGCGCGTTTGGAGATGACAACAGGCTGAAACGGAAGGAAAATAGCATTGCAAAACGGCAGGGTTGCTGAGGATGTGAATTTTCCCTTCAATCATGGTCGGCTGCCGGCGCTTTACTCATATGCAGACGACGTGTCTGCATTAACGAAATGGAGTCGCAAATGACGTTCCCGATGACCTTGGGCTTGGTTGGCCTGGTGGTGTGGAAACTGGACCATCTTGGGCGCGACCAAATGCTGCGCGCGGGCTTGCCACTGTGACTGGCACAATTCCTGAGGTGTCGATGCGAGACCTTGAAGCCGAGATCAATAATGTCAAAGACGCGGTGAGGGCCGCCCAAAGCGAAATTGCGCTGGCCATCATGTTCCATGAGACCTGGAAGCCGGCCGCATATGATGAAGACCTACACAAGCGGATGGGGAACTCGTATGCGACTCATTCTTTCCAGATTGTGAGAATGTCACTTCGGCGAGAAATGTTACTCACCCTGCTGCGGCTATGGGACACCAACACCCAATCGCTTAGGATGACCGCTATTGCAGAGAAGTTGCGGGACAAGAAGTTCTTCGATGCCCTCGTTGCCGATCGCGCACGAGGCACTGGGCTTGCGTCCACCGGGGTAGTCCCTGCCATGCGGGAAGCACTGCAACCCGAGAAGGACGCAGCGTTGAAATTGGTTGGGAAATACAAGGACGGCGCAGGGAAGCCCGTATTGGAGAACCTGCGGACGCTGCGCAATGAGCGCCTGGCACATCGCCAGATTGCCCCTGCAAGCCCCAACATGGCAGATGCTACGGACGAAGAAATCGAAGGCTTCTATAACGACAGTTTGGAGCTGGTGCGGCTTCTTCTCAGTCTGATACTGGCAACAGCCTTTGATCTCCAAGACGCCGCCAAGGTCTATCGGCATCATGCTACGTTCTTTTGGGCGAACGCACGCGGCGAAAGAACGCCAGGGCATCCCAACTATCGCCAGCCGGGCTAGATGTGGCGTCTCGGCCAATTGCAATTATTGTGAGCGCACAAGCATCAAACGCGAGCGGCTACAGATAACCGCTTGGTGCCCGCGCTGATGGCGATTGCCGGCAAGATGATGTAAGCGAAAAGGCCGCCATCTAGGCGTAATGCCGTTTACTTAAGAGAAAAGCACCGTCTCCGTGCATGGGAAACGGTGCTTTTTTTGTGGATTCCTGTGCTCTCAAGGCCAGAAAAGTCGCCCGAAAATCCTTAAGTGAACGGCATTAGCCATCTAGGCGGCCTTATTTCTCAGTGCCTGGAGATGGCCTGACAATCCCATTTAACAGGGTGAGAATAGCGGCCCTTGTCCCGGTGTCGGCTGCACGAAATAACCTCAGCAGCTCCTGCTCGTAGCCGGACAGCGCCTGGTCTGTGTAATGCCCGGTCAGAACATACTGTATATTGGCGCCGGCCAGGGCGAACCCGAGCAGCGGCTCGCCACCCGGCAGTGCGTCGCCCTTTTCGTATCTTCCCCACATCTCTCGGCTTACTCCTGCTTGGTCGGCGGCTGCTTGCTGCGTCAGCTTGAGTCGTTTGCGCTCTTCCCTCAGCCGATCACTAATTGACATTTCATTCTCCATGATTGCGGGACTTTTCGGAGGCGAGTCTATCACCGGACTAGCGGGGAAAAGAAAAGCCCCGAGTCGGGGGCTTTCATGCTTAGGACGTATAAGTAAGCCCGGAGATTAGGGCTGCTCGGTGTCTCGACATTCCCAAATCTACATTGCGTCCCTTGATGGCCTCGTCTAGCGCGTCAGCAAATGGCTTCTCGCATTCGTCTAGGACGACATGGATATCATCGTTGGTCATGCGAATCAGCACCGCCGACAACGGATCATCATCAACGCTCGGCATCCCGTCAATCATGATGTGCGCGTGAATTCTTTGGTAGGAAGCAATATTCCGCACGTTAATCCCCAGAGTGCAGGGTCGGGCTTCGATGTGCAGCTGGGTATCGTCCTCATACTGTAGATACGGGGCATATTCCCAGCGTTCGATGGTTAAAAACATATTCGCGCCTCCAGGGCTATTGATCGGAGTGGCTAGAATACATGACGCAGGAATAGCTCCCAAAAATTTCAATCTCGATTGACGAAATCGACCAGTTGCTGCGGTGACATGGAACCCACCCTATCCGCAGCGTTGTAAAAGGCCGACTTGATGGCCCGGCCGGCGGCGTCTAGGGTGTAGACCTTCCGAGTGCTGATTTTCACTGCGGCGACGCCGGTAATGGCGCCACCTCGTTAGGCGTGCGGGTCTGATGGGGTCGGCCCCACCAACGACAACCCAACCCGTTGACTACCCCGAGCAGTGCTGCGCATGAGGTTTATTCTGCAGGGCGGGCGCAGGCAAAGAACAAGCCCCAGACTGTGCCGAGGCTTGCGCTGTTTGTAGTGGTTTGTTTAGCTTGCGACCAGACCACCATGCTAATCCCGAATGGCTGCATGACGGAAGCGGGCGGACGTGGGCCCCAAACTGACCTTCCGGTGCGACTCGGGCGAACTCGGTCTGTAGCGGCTTTTCTGAAGATGCGTCAAAGCGGTAGCAGAGGCAGTTTTTAAGACAGTATTGAGGATGGCAAGCATTTCATCATTGACGGATAGCGCTGCAGCCTGGGCCTGCGCGTCCGCTTTGTCTGCGCTCGCTGCCGCCGCACGCGCTCTACGCATCTGCCAAACCCGGCGCTGCGCAATGAACGCGACGATAGCGCCGATGCCCAGTGCAGACCCGAAGAAGATGTGGAACAGGTCCATGAAGGTCAGTTGTGCAATCACGTTCATTACGCTCCCGCTTACTTTCGTCCGCCATCCCTGAGAATAGAATAGCGACCACTTAAAACCCTGCATAGAAGAGGGCTATCTCCAACAGTAGCGCCCCCGAGTCCCCCAGCGGCATCTTCAATTGAAATTTGCCGGTCATGTCTCGCAGAATCACCGTGATTGCCGCCGCTAGTGTAGCGTTGTAGAACGCCGATTTGATGGCGCGACCGGTGACATCCAGGCTACGTGGACAATTCCGGCGCTGATCTCCACTGCGTAAACGCCGGTGACGGCGCTCCAATAGCCCGGCATCACGATGATGGTTGCAGGCTGGTTCACTGCCACGTCCTCCTCAACGTGCGCGCTTTCAATTCAATGAAGGATCAGCGGGTCCAGCCGGAGGCTCGCATCGCGCAAACATCGCCTAACCCCAAAAAAAATTCAAAACTGATGAGACCGAAGGATAAGCTATTTGACGATTAGCCAAGTTTTTAAATGAACAAATGGATGGAAAGGAGGACCATTATTGGAAAAACAAGGCAGCAATGGATACAGGACAGCGCTAATTTTCTAAGACTTCGCTGCTAGATAACGAAACTCCTGAATCATCAAAAATCAAGCTGTGACACATGAATGCCCATAGCGACAGCAATTATCTGGATAACGTAGTCAGATTTTTGCTGAGTGGACTCCCATCGACGATAATCAACCACCTCGATATCTAATCGCTCAGCCATCTCCACTTCTGTGAATCCAAGATACTCTCGCCAAGCCTTAACTGGCGCCGCACCATCAACAACGGCTTGGATAACCCGGTGTGGGATATGAAATTGACTTTCACCCATTTCATTATTCATATCTTTGTGAGTAGTCAGACTCAATTACTACGACGAGAAAGAAATACTGATACACGATGATGGCGAAGAGATCGCAACGGATTGCGACTGACCATACGCTTTGTCGCTATTTTTTTGCGACCGATTCCAACGCCAGGGGAAGCCTCATTAAGACATGAGTTTTTCACTTCTCTTTGACACTGTTTTCGGGCCAAACGGACTTTGAAAGAAACAAAAACAGTCAGTGCCACAGCACTTCCGCCCACGATAGCCGCCACTCCCATAAACAGCTGGTAAAAAGTCATCACTCAACCCTCAATGTTGGATTGACCCCATCCTTCTTAGATCTAGAAAACCAAGCATAAAAATCAAATTCGCCACAGCACATCATTCACTAGCAGCCTGCCTTGAAAGACATCCGATGACCGCTCCCAATCGATCAGCCCCTCGAAAATAATGATGAATTAATCTACCTTACCTGAAGGGTAGTTTACAAAAAACTGGGGAAATTTGATTACTGCGACAAATGCTGGTTCAGCTATTGTATGACCGCGAGGAAGCACAATCAACGTGGTTTCGCCTGCAGCGGGCAATTCAGGAGCGACCGCTCAGCGTGGCCACCTCGCTTGCTTGCAGCTGTCAGGCCATATCACTTCGATCACGGCAGCATCCTCAAGGAGATGCAACCCACCTTGAGAAGTAGCTGCAGCGCCTAGTCAAATACATGAACGGCATGCACCACCCGCAGCCAACAACGATACTTGAAGAGAAGAAACACCGCAGGACAAAGGAAGGTTTTACAAGAATCCGACTCTTCCAGTAGAAGGACGCAAAAAGGGCATTAGGAATAAGAAATTTATACTTATATTTTTTATTCTTTATTTTATTGAAGGCCCTAGGTATGGGGAGCCAACAACTCACCTAAGGGTTTTCCCATTGAGATCGGGAAGTCCCTTAGTTGAGCGGCATGGCACAGTGACTAAACTCCTAGTTCACGGTTCCTTCCTCTTACAGTCATGATTATATCAGCGAGGGGAGATCAAAGAGGTCAGCCAATCTCCCCAGCCTAGTGCTCCGGCTCATGACACTCTCTTTCGAGAGCAACTCTACCGTAGAACTTCCGCACATCCATCTAGTTCACCCCGCCATTAATTTGACAGAGCTACGTTACTGTCCGACCGTTTGATTACACCGTGAAAACAGTAACGGCTACGGCGGCAACACCCCCCCAGCTCCGGCAATCCTATCATAACTGACTGATATTGCAAGTTCGCCCCAAAGCCGGTGATACCCACCTAGTCTTGGCACCATTTGGCACCTATAATCGCAGCAACAAACATTCTGATTCGCAATAGCGTAAATCCCCCTATGGAAGCTACAGAAAAGGGCTATAACGCACAATGACAACACCGGACATGGACAGGTAGCATCGCAACAGAAAAATGCGCCAAACCCGTCATAAACAGGCAATAAAGAATCAGCACGGAAGATAATCGGACTTGCCTTCCATACAAAGCCGAGCATGCGGATAGCACAACCATCGATATAAGCCGATTCGATCCAGCGAGGTTACTGCATTGAGCGGCTGGTAGGATGGATTGCGGGTATTGCGCCGGCATGGGACGCCGGCTAACATATTGCAGAGGGCGAGAAATGAACCAGACCGTTCCGCCGGCGCATCACGGTTCATGGAAGGGCACCACCAAGAGCGGAGTTGGTGCTAGTGCGAAACCCCTCTACCCTTACTCACAAGTGACCGGTGAGCAACCCGTAATACAGTAGATTATCGTTCCTGTTAACCGCGATCTAAAGAGCGAACTTGTAGACGTTATCGCCCTCGACGAAGGTTGCATTGCGCACGATGCCCGTTTCGACAAACCCACCGCCCTTGATCGCATACTCGATAAACGTCACACCAACAGGCGCGTCGTTGCCGTTCTGGTAGCGGTATTCCACCTTGTCGAAGGTGGGTTGCCCAGCCTTCATGCGAACGCCCAGACAAGACGCGAAGAGGGTCGGGAGCTTCCACGCCTGGCGCTGCTTACCCTGTTTGATGAGGTAAACCGACTTGTGACGCGCGGCCGTGCCGGACGCCGATGGAGGAGTGTCTTCTATGCATGCCCATGTGCCGGCAAAAAACACCACGGAACTTCGATCAAGATCACCGGCGTAAACACTTGCACCTGGAAAAGCCTTCACAGTGCGCTCCGACAGGATTTTCCCATCGAGCTTGATTCGGCCATCACGAAGCTCAACAGTGTGCGACCAGCCGGCATCTCTTCCCCTCCAGCCGAAGATAACGCCGTCTGTGCCTACCTCGCTGAATGGCTCAAGGTCATGGCCGTTGCCGCTGAACAGCCGGCCAGGCTGCATAGTGTAGTAGGCCTCGTAACCATAAAAAAGATCGCCTGCCTGCACCGTAAGAGGCAGACAAAAGACGATCCACATCCGTTTTATCATATGCCAACTCAAGCCTTCGATGAAGATATGGCCTCTTTTATAACAGCCGCTAAAAACCCAGCCTGAAATTAATTTCAGCCAATCACCTTCGCTTTAATTCTTAATTTAATTTTATTTAAGACAAACCTCAGAACAGCCAATAAAATGCCGCACCCCAAACAAACTGCACCCATATACCCCAGAAAAAACGACAACCATTCCCAACCTGGCAAGTTTGATGGAATAAGCGGAGCTGGTATAATAAGAGAAATAAACGCAGAAGCGATTAAAACAACAGGAATACCGAAATAAATAAAAATATCAAACTTAGTCAACCTCAACTCACCCCTCATTAAAGTGAGCATAAAATAAATTAACTGTGGCAAGAAGCTCCACTTAACATCAAACATCATATCCAACCTCCTATAATATGCAAATCAATCCACCGAACAACACAGCCGCCATAATTAACAAAACTTCAATCAACAGCGAATTCACAAAGGAATTAGCAGCGTAATGCCATAAGGCATCCAAACATATCAACCTTCGCGCTTCATGTAGACATAGAACCAGTTGCTGGGAACTGCCGCAGCCTCGTCGTATTGAGCCTTCTTAACTCCAAAGACAACAGACACTTTTACTCCACTCCGAACGGTCGAGTATCTATAATAAGCGTAGTTAGCGCCATTATCGTTTGAATTGACGAATTTTTTGTAGTCATGTCTTGTAGAGAAATTAATTGCTTCTGTGCCAGAAGCCAAGTCGTCCCTGAAGAATCTCTTTTCTGGCTTTAATTTTAATGTTTCGACATCTGCAGATGTGAAGTTGGTATAAATAGTTACGTCATTAGCATCCACCATCGAGATGTCGGCATATTCCCATGGGGACTTTTCATCTGCTCGTTCAATGTGACCAAGATATGATCCCGCAATACCGTTTACCCCCATGGATGGGGGCTTAATGATAAAGGTGTAATACAGAAAAGCACCAGTGACTGGTGCAAGAGATAATTTTGGGACTGAGTATTTGACAACTATATTTTCATTGTGCTTTTCAATATCATCTACCGATACATCGCCACTTAATATTCTTATATTTTCCTCCATGAACGACAGTAGATTTTTCCTCTCAACCTCATTGAGCTTCTTTTTGGTTGCATTTTCATTTATAAAATCAGTGTAGTTTTTATATACACCTGTCTCATCTGTTATTCCATGAATTACTTTGGGTTCATTTTCTTGTTCTGGCAAGTTCGTTTTAACAGCTACGAAGATTAATAGTGATATTGCTGCTATTGAGGCGGCCGCGTATAGCTTCTTCTTTTTCGTGAGCTTCACCATCTTTGCTCCCATGGCCAGACCATATTGACTGGGAGTTGCCACAATACATGATCCGGCACGTAATCACTTTTCTCAGACTCTTGGTCGAAGCCCCACTTGCTTTTATCAATTATCGGATCAGGCTATAAGCAGGATATTTGTCGGCCACGACCGTAATTCAATTCCATTTTTTCCTATTTTCACACAGCTCAATTTCGTGATATCCATATTTGTTTCGAATATCCTCACGGAATACACAAGAGCTCACTACCATATCGTTGGCAATTTGAGAGTTACCAAAAACGCATTCGCCTTTGGGGATACTCGGCCAGTCGACGGCAATAATATCTATGCGCTTCTTGCGCAGGTGAAAATTTGTAAAACATTCTAGTAACGCTTTCCTGCCGCTACATCAGCTCTATATTCTTTGCCCTTGGCGTGCATTTTCTCGTATAGGTCTCGGTGATAATGATTCGATACAAGCACCTGGGCCTGGGAACCAAGCATTTCGGCATGCCCTTCCCCACCGTCGTTGCACGGTGGGAACACCGACATGCAAGCCAAGACTAAGCAGGGCCTCAAAAACCTCATTTTTCAAAATGGCGACGTAACAAAATCAATAAGTTACGAGGCGATTCTCGCAAAAAGGAGGGCTCTAGGTGCCCTAAAATTGCTAGATCCACGTTAGCTATGCGACACTCCAAACACGCTGCGACTCTGCCCGCTCAGCTCCAGGCTTGGTAATTCTTCAAGTCCCGGTATTTTCGCAAAAGCTGCTTGACGGCCGGGTCGTGTGGATACCGCCTCTGCAAGACGGGATACAGGGCTTTGGCCCGGCCGCAGCTCTCGTTCATGCCCCGCTTGATTTCGGCCTTGTTCTCATCAGGCAGATCCACATCCCACTCGCCGGCCAGATGAACGCAGACTTCGGCCTCTGCCTTGAAGCTCTGCAAGTCCGCATCTGTGTGTTTGGCAGCCAGGCTGGCTGGCGCCAAAAGCACGAGAAAGATGGCACCGAGCCGCATCAACTTTCGCGTTTCATGTAGATGTCGAACCAGTTGCGGGGGAATTCCGCACTCTCGTCATATTGATCCTCAAGGACGCCGAACACCACGGTAAGAGGAATAGAGTTTCTTGTTGTGGTGAATTTATAGAAGACGAAGTTGGCGGCATTATCGCCAGATTCTGAAAACTTCTTGTAATCCGTTGATTGGTAGAAATCTAAAGCCCGCCTCCCCGACTTGAGGTCGGACAGGAAGAACTTCTCGGAAAATTTCAGACCAAGTCTATCAAATACTTTTTGATCGTATTTTGTCAGGGTCGGTATATTCTTGCCATTTCTTAGAGAAATATAGCTATATTCCCACGGCGTGCTTTCACCCTTTCTCTCTATTGAGCTAAAAAAATCCCCCACTATACCTTTTGAAGTTGGCGATGGCTTTGCCACGACAAACGTATATCGCATATCGGCAACCGTGACAGGAACTGTAGGTAATTTTGGGACAAAGTATTCAAACTGCACGTTTGGGTCACGTTCAATCACATCCATATCAGAGACCGCGCCCACCAGTATATCCATATTTTTGGAAATGAAGCTCTCTAAGTTATCCCTCTCGATGGAATTGAAGACCTTCTTGCTCATTCCATCATTCGTGAAAGGAACATACTCTGTTATCGCGCCACTCTGATCTCGAATCTGATTAACGATTTTTATAGATTGGCTATTGCTGCTTGTATTATTCATGACTACCACTCCTAAAAGCACGGCGCACATTACTGGCAGAATCAGTATGAGTGATCTCTTTTTACTCATCAGTAGTCTTCTTCATTGGCCAAGATGCCGGATATAAAGAGGGGTCAGGTTCTGTTCCGGGGTAGTCATTTGAATTCGACATCAACTCCTGCCATTTCCCTCTATTCTCTGGCAGCACAACCTCTCCATTTGGAAACTTGTTGTGGATTGCCTCATAAAAAGCATATGGGTTCACATAGTCCTCTTTTGTCGGGATAGGGGTGCCGATCGGACTGGCGCCCGCAGGAACACCCGGCCAACCAGCCGCGATGATGTCCCTCGCGCTTCTGGCGCAGGTGAAATTCTTGAAGATATTGTAATAGCGCTTGCCGGCCAGGACGTCGTTACGATACTCCTTACCCTTGGCAAACATCTTCTCATATTGAGACTCGGTGATAATGAGCCTATACAAACGGGTTAAGCCGGGGATCTTATACTCCGGTGTTCCCTTCCCCATCATTCTTTCAGCCGTCGAGGCGCCGACATGTGGGCCAAGGCTAAAAAAGAACGTAACCTTCAGATTCTTGGTCAGATACATGAAGGTGTGACCTGGGTCTTCTAGGACGTAGTGAACTTTCTTTGTCACGCCAAATTCAATTGGCGTTTCACGATAGACCGGATTATTGACCTCAAACCCTATCACGAGGACATACACATCATCACGGTGCTCGACTACCGCATTCATTTCTTTTGGCTGAGTCTTTGCCGTCGTTGTCTTTGGTTGAGCCATAGCCATTAATCTTCCAAACTGTTTCCCATTGCACCGAGGTCTAAA
>NZ_JAELTR010000061.1:0-23589 GCF_016428945.1 Chromobacterium sp. ASV23 | reverse complement strand
GGCGTGCAGTTGGCCGGCGGGCGGATCGCCGCCAGCGCGTAGTTGACCGGCTGCGGCAGCTCGCGGCCGTCCATGATGATGTCGAAATCAAACACCAGCACCGGCGGGTTGCCGGAGGCTGCGTGCTCCAGATAGGTGTCGCCGCGCTCGCGCAGCACATCGCAGAACAGCAGCCCGCGCTGCAGCGCATCCGTCCAGTAGTCCATCCAGTGCTGCCCCAGCGACCACCACCCCGTTTTGTCGGACTCCGCCATGCCCCGCTCTCCCTTTGTCAACAGCTTTCACTGTAGTCCACCATGCTGCGGCGCACCGCATCCGCCTCAAAGTATCAATCAGGTATTGCGGCTTAACAGTCCTGAACATCCGCGATTTTGCTGGAAAAACTCCCCTGACAATTACCGCCAATACTGCAAACGTCACAACTCCATCAAGGAAGGATCCCACCATGACCAAGCTGCTAAAGCCCCTGATCGTCGCCGGTTTGCTGCTCGCCGGCTCCAGCGCTGTCTATGCCGATGACGCGCCTGCCGCCATGCCGCACCAAGGCTGGCAGATGGACCCGGCCAAGCGCGAGGCGATGATGGCCAAGCACATGCAAATGCTGCATGACAAACTGAAGATCCAGCCGCAACAGGAAGCGGCCTGGAAAACCTTCATCGCCTCGATGAAGTCGGAGCACGGGACCAAACCGGCGGAAAACGCCAATGAAACCGCGCCGGAACGCATGGAGCACATGATGCAAACACATCAGGCGGAAATGCAGAAACGTCTGGATGCGTTGAAGACCTTCTACGCCCAGTTGACGCCTGAGCAGCAGAAGATCATGGACCAGATGCATGGTCCGCGCGACAAGTGGCCACACCGCGGCAAGCATGAGGCTTCGGCTCCGGCCAAGGGATAAACTGGAAGGCCGCCGCCAATAAGCGGCGGCCACTCCGGAGAATCGGAAAGAGGTTACATCATGAAAGGCCGCATTCGTTTAAGCGGCGCCTTGCTGGCAGCGACGCTAGCCGTTTCCGCCATCGCGCCGGCCGAAGCGTATTACCATCACGGCGGACCGCCACGCATCAGCATAGACGTTTGGCGCGGCGGTTATTGGAACCATGGTTACTACCACGGTCGATTGGGCTGGTGGTGGGTGGTGGGCGGCAGCTGGTATTTCTATAGCGCTCCGGTCTACCCCTACCCCAGCTTGTACGCGCCGCCGGCTGTCGCTGTCGTGCCCGCGGTACCTGCAGTTCCCGCCGTGCCGATGGCCCCGCCGCCGCCAGCCGTCAACCCGGCGCCGCAACAGGCGGCGCAGGTGTGGTACTACTGCAAGGCGTCCAAGCAGTACTACCCATATGTCAGCGAATGTCCAGGCGGCTGGAAGACCGTGCCGGCGCAACCGCCTAAGTGACCGGGGAGTTTCGCCATGACAACACGCTGCTATCTTCTATTGCTGTCGCCATTGCTGGCTGCTTGCACTACGCTGCCCACCGGCCCCACTGTGGCGGTGATGCCGGCGCCCGGCAAACCGTTCGAGGTCTTCGTACAGGAAGAACAGCTGTGCCGTTCCTACGCCGCCGGCAGCATAGGCGTCAACGGCAATGATGCCTCCGCCGCCAACCTGGCTGGCAATATGGCGCTGGGCACCGTAGTCGGCGCCGCCGCTGGGACGCTGATAGGCGGCAACCATCAGGGGGCTGGCGTAGGCGCCGGCGTCGGTTTGCTGGCCGGCACGGCAGCCGGCAGCGGCAACGGCGCCTATGCCGGCTACGACGCGCAGATGCGCTACAACATCGCCTACCAGCAATGCATGTACGCCAAGGGCAACCAGTTGCCAGGGCAGCACCCCGCCCAGGGCTATCCTCCGCCGCCGCCGCGCTGGTAAACCGGGACGGCGTTAAAACATCGAAACAAAAGGCAAGGCAGGCTTCATGCGACTGGAAAATATCCGGACCATACTGGATTCAGGCTCTCCGGAGAGGCTAAACCGGATGGGCCGATAAATGACCATCCGTCGATACTGAAGAAACAAGGAGTACGCCATGAGACTGTACGCCCCGTTGATGGCCGGCCTGCTGCTGGCAGCCGGCCTGGCCCATGCCCAGGATGCCAACACCCGCCCGTTCGACAGCACCGTGGTGCTGCCCAGCGTGCCCTTGTCGCTGCATGAGATGAACCAGCCCACCAAACCCAGCGACGTCGTCGCCAAGCCCGCGCAATGAGCCCACGCCCTGCCGTCCCGGCAGGGCTGTCTTTATCGGCCGAACCAGCGGTCGCCGAAATTCACCAGCAACACGCCCGCCACCACCAGCAGCGCGCCGATCAGCCGCGCCGCGCTCAGATCGCGCAGCGGCATCGCCAGCCAGCCAAAGCGATCGAACAACAGCGAAGTGCACACCTGGCCGGCGATGATCAGCGACACCATGGTGGCCACGCCCAGCCGCGGCGCCAACAGCGTGGTGCCGAACACGAAACCGGCGCCCAGCACGCCGCCCAGCAGCATCCACCACTCCACCCGGCTCAGCGCCGCCAGGCTCTGCCAACGCTGGCCGGTGGCCACGCTGAGCAGCGCCAGCGTCAAACAACCGACGCTGAACGACACTAGGGCCGCCAGCAGCGTGCTGCCGCCTATCAGTTGCCGCAGCTGGTTGTTGACCGCCGCCTGCATCGGCACCACTACGCCGACCAGGAACGCCAGCAAGGGATAAATCGCCTGCATCGTCACGCCTTTCTCAATATCGTTCCACCGTCACTGCGCGCGGCGGCGCTTCATACGGCTCCGGCCACCAGTCTTCTATGCGCCGGATCAGGCCATCCTGAAGGGTGAAGAAACTGATGCCGGTCAGGGTCTGCTGTTCCACGTGAAACGCGATCTCGCTGACCGCCTGGTCGCCATCGGCCAGCACCCGGACAATCTCCACCCGCCAGTCGCCGGGATAGGTGGCATTGAATGCCACGTATTGGTCCACGCCGCGGATCCGTTCGCGCGTCTGCGGCACCCGGTATTCGACATCCGGATGCAAGGTGTCGGCGAATCCGGTCCAATCGCGCGCATTGGCGCATTCCCAATAGCGGCGGATCAACTGTGCGGACATGCCGGCTCCCGATCTATTCGAAGGCAAACATGTTAATTGAATTATTTGCCTGGCGCCCGGCTATTGCGCGTATAGGCGCAAAAGCCCGGCTTGGGACCGATCTTGGGATGGTTGCGGCAGGTATTGGGGCGGCGCTCGTAAATGGTGCAGCGCCGGGTCTGCGCATCCAGATACAGGCAATCGCCGTTGGCGCGCTGCGCCAAGGTGAACAGGCTGTTCTTGAAGTTGAAATGCTGGATCACCCGCTGCTTTTCCAGCCGCTTGGCGATGTTCTTGATCGGCTCTTCCAGCTCGAACTCGTCCACCACGCCGATGCGCACCAAGTCCGGCAGCTTCACTTCCACCGGCATGGTGCAGCAGGACGCCATGCAGTCGCCGCACAGGCCGTTCTTGTACTTGATCCAGGTTTCCAGGCGGTTGATGTCGGCCACGGGGCATCCTTAACACATTGAATACGCGATACTTTCCCGTTGCGGGGAAGCGCGCATTCTACGGATGCCGCGTCAAACCGGCAAGCGGAAGGCGCGCAGCCAGCGCGTCGTCTCGTCCGGGCCGCGCAGCACATGCCACTGCGCCAACGGATGCGCGTCTCGCAGCGCGGCCAGTTCGGCGCGGCGCTTGCCGTGGCTGCGCCAGGCCCAGCGCAGCAGGGAATCCGGCCCCCACAGCGCGCCGCGCAAGGTTTCGCGGTTGCCATGCGCCAGCGTCTCGCCGCGCCATGCCCGCCAGAGGCTGCGGCGCACGATGCGCCAAGCCATCAAGCGGAGGGGATAGTCGAGCCAGATCACCAGATCGGCGCGCGGCAGCAACTGGCGCAGCGCGGAACCATAGCAGCCTTCGGCCAGCCAGCGTTCATCCTGAGCCAACGCCGCCACCCTGGCCTCAAACCCGTCCTGGCGAATCCAGCCCGGCCCCCAGAACCATTCGTCCAGCTCCACCACCGGCAAGGCCAGCGCGCGGCCGATAAACTTCGCCAAGGTGCTTTTTCCGGCGCCGCTGCCGCCGACGATCAGCACCCGGCGCGGCGTCTCACATCCCGGCATAGCTGCGCAGAATGGCGGCGATGCGCCAGCGATGGTCGCGGTCGTGTTCGGCCAGTTGTTCCACCAGTCCCAGCACATTGATCGTGGTGCCGTCGCCGCGTATGCCGCTGCGGCCCAATTGCTTGGTATCCAGGCTTTTCAACTGCGCCAACAGCGCCGCCCGTTGCGCGACGAAGGCCGCAATGCCGGCCTCGCCGTCGCGCGCATGGTAGGCGCGCGTCTCGGGCCAGTGCGACACCTCCATCGGCGCCAGCTGCGGCCGCTCCTCGCTCAGCACGTGGCGGATGCGCATGCCGTACAGATCGGTCTCGCAATCGTGCACATGCCAGACATGCTCCAACAGCGGCGAACGGTCATGTATCGGCTGGCGGCCCCACACCTCGCCCGGCAAGCCGGACAGGGTCCTGCGCAAAAACACCGGCAGTTCTTCCAGCTGGATCAGCAGCTGCGAGTAGGCCTGCAGCAGCAAGGGGTGCTCAGTCATCGCGCTCCGCCTCCCGTCCCAGCCTGTCGCACGGATGCGCGGCGCGATTGACCCGCGGCAGCACCTCAGGCAGATAAATCTCCTGAATCGCCGCCAATTTGCCGTGCGCCTCCCAATGGCCGCGGCTTTCCCAATGCTCCACCAGCACAAACTGGCTGGCGTCGGCCTGGGAATGATAGGCCTCCCACAACAGACACCCCGGCTCGGCCAGGCACATCGGCCGCATCCGCGCCAGCGCGGCGGCCACCGCCGGCGCCTCGGCAGGCTCCTTCACTTGCAGCGTCACAATCAATGGAAACATGACATATCCTGGTTTGGCGCGAGCCGAACGGCTCACAAAAAGCGAAGCCTGACAACAACGTGGCTCAGGGGCGGTAGACGATCAGAGGGATTTCCATCTCGTCCGGATGCACGCCGGCATGCGTGCCGGCCAATTGCAGCTTGCGCTCTCCTGGCAGCGTGTCGCGCAGGTTCCAGCCCGGCTTGGCGATCAGCACCACGTCGCCGCAGCGATGAGCCAGGTCTGGATGCGCCGGCCCCGGACCGAACACGCCGGCAGCCAGCAATTCCGCGCTTGGCTCCACCCAGCAGGCGTGGCCCAGCCGCGCGCGCGCCAGCTCGATGAAACGCTCCATGCAGCCTGGCTTCACATGGCAGTAGCTCATGCGCATCTCGCCGGACAGCGGGCGCGCCAACAGGCTGTACAGTTCCGGAATCTCGTCCACATCCAGCCATTGTTCGGCCGGCGCGGCGACAAAGCCGTGGTCGGCAATCGCCACCACCGCCGCGTCGTTCTGCTTGGCCGCGTCCAGCAGGCGGCCGAAATCGCCGTCCAGCTCGGCCAGCAGCCTGGCGGCCGCCTCGTCGTCCGGGCCGATCTCATGCATCAGCGTGTCCATCTGCCGCAGATACAAATAATGGAAAGCCGGCACCGGCGAATACAGCCGCGCCGTGAGCTGGACGAAGGCATCCTCGGAATCGCGGTAAGGCAGGCGCATGCTGCTGCCGGCATGGTGGCGGCTGCAGGGAGAGTGGCAGATGTCCTCCGGCAACATCAGGAAAGCCGGGCGGGAAAAATGTTCGAACAACGGCGGCGCGCTAAACAGCGTATCGGCCAGCTGCTGCGGCGCGCTGGCGCTGCCCGCAGGCTGGCGCACATACAGCGGCAAGGGCGCGATGATTTCCTCGCCATGCAACTGATGCCAGCCTATCAGGCCATGGCGAGCCGGCGGCTGGCCGGTCAACACCGTGGTCACCGCCGCCGTCGTGGTAGGAGGAAACACGCTGCTCAAGGTGGCCCGCCGCCGCAGATTCAAGCGGGTTTCCGGCCCCAGCCGCCGCAGCTGCGCCGCGCCCAGCCCGTCTATCAGCAACAGGCAGACATGGCGGTGATGGCCGATGCCGGCCAGCACATCCGTGGCCAGCGGCGGATAACCCAGATCCGGACCGCCCAGCTCCCAACTCAGCGTCTGCATCAGGTTGAGCAGGCCGCCGCCTTGATAATCCGGCCAGGCGGCCCCGGAGCAACGGGATTTCAGATTGGACATGGCGGCTATGCCGATTGGGAAAACCGCATTGTTGTCCTCGCCGCCCGGCGCGTCAACGACTGACCGCGCCATGCTAGCTCGACAAGGCCACAAACTCGCCGCACAGCCGGCCCGCCTGCGCGCCCTCATGTTCCAACACCGACGTCACCGCAATGCGGGCCTTGCCGCGACGCGACAAGGTTTTGATGAAACGCGGCCAGCTATCCGCGTCCGTCAGGAAGGCGCGCGCGGAAAACTCGCCGGCGACGGTTTGCTCATACTCCATGCTGTTGCGCTGGATAAGCAATGTAGCGTTCCGGTCCTCGGCCCTCAGCCGGATATGCAGCAAGGACCAAGCCGCCAGGATGGCCAGCGCCGACGCGCTGCCGCCAAACACCGTCGCGCAGTGGTTGATATTGGGCGCCAGCGGCGCGGTCAGCCTCACCTGGTCCGGATCGATGGCGGCCACCGATACCTCCATCGCGCGGGACAGCGGGATGTTCTGGTGCAGATAGGCTTGCAGTTGCTCAGCGTGCATGGCATCTCCTGGAACCGGGCCGACTCATGATAAAGCCATTCTCAGCGACGATCATGCTCAGAACGGCGCCTTGGCCAGCGGCTGGAATTGCTGATTGACGCTGCCGGACAGCTCCACATTGTCCGGATTCAGCATCCGCGCCGGCGCGCCGGCGGAAAAGTCTATCTGGTCCAGGTCCACCCGGATCACATTGGGGCTGCTGGCCAGCTCGAAGAAATACTGCCGGTTGCTCAGGTCCGCCACGGTGCGGTATTCGGTGTCATAGGTCGACCCCGGCGTCTTGTACGGCGCGTTGAACGGCACTGAGGCATTGCGCGCGACGGACAGGATGGACGCCACCGCCTGGCGCTGGCTCTGCGGCTCGCGCAGCGTGCTCAGGAAGTAGTTGGCGCGGATGAAGCGGTCTACCGGATTGACATTGCCCGGCAGCGGCGTCTCGCGCGTGGCCTGGGAGAAATCCCACTTCTTCAGTTCCGCCAGCTGCTGCTCATACGGCGGATCGTTGGTCAGCACGCGGAATTCCCGTCCGTGATAGATCTTGGGCTTGCCGTCAACATACTGGATCAGCGCCGAATCGCCGCTGGCATCCTCAATCGCCAGATGCAGCGAGGACTTGAAGCCGGCGTATTCCACCATCATCGGCTGAATCCGCTGCATCGCTTCCAGAGCCTCCGCCACCGTCGCCGCGTTGTCCAGCAGATACTGGCCCCACAGCCCGGCCTGCACGCCCTGCTTGCCCGGTTCGCGCGCGCCATAGTCGGTGGCGGTCAGGAACAACAGGTGCATGGCCAGCCCCTTCTCGTTCATGCCGTCCACTGCGCCGACGCCATAGGCCGATGTCACCACGCTGCCGTATTTGGCGGTCCAGCGCGCCGCATTGTCCTTGATCACGGTGGCCGGCCCCAGCTTGCCGCCATCGCGCACCATGCCGCGCGGCAGGATCATCAGCCGGGGTTGGGTGGATTCGGCCCAGTCCATGGACCGCCCTGCCAGCACGGCGAGATGGTTGGTATTCCACAGGGTGCGGGTGCAGGCATCCGCCGCCGGGGACCACAGCGCGAACGATGTCGTCGACGCGATCAGCAGGCTGCGCAGAGCCGTCTTCATATCCATCCGGGACCCTTTGTCGAAAATTATCAAAAACTTATAGACAGCGCCTAAGGCGAGCGGTTCCATGCCGAAACGCCGGAAACCGCCTGACAAAACCTGAAGTCACGGAAAAATCAGGCCGCCACAGACCATGCCCAGCGGATATCGGGGCAGGAAACAGGCCGCCTCTCGCCGCAGAACGCGGCGCTTACAAGGTGTACGCCAGCCAGCCCCACATCGCCAGCAGCAGCGCGTTGGAAGCCAGGAAGGCCAGGAAACGGTGGATCGGGTGATTGTAGCCAAGGTGGATAACGGTATGGACCAGACGCAGCGCGACATAGCCCCAGGCCAGCGCCAGCATGGCCGGCGTGGCCAGATTCTTGGCGATGACGATGGCGCCGGCCACATAGAACAGCGTCGGCGCTTCGAACAGATTGGAGAAATTGCGCGCCAGCTTCACTTCGCTGTCCGGCGGCACATCGCCCTGCATCAGCCGGTAATAGCTGCCCTTCACCCGCCCGGAACGAGCGTTTGCGAAACGGGCGCGCCCCAGGCGGATGCCCACAAAGAAGGTCAGCAAGACCAGCGCGAACATCGGGTAGATCATCATCGTCCCTTTCATAGAACCGCCCTCACTTCCCATCCCGTCTTGGCATGCCAGCCATTTTTGCCTCCGACCATCCCGCTGCCTCGCTCAGCGCAAAGCATCGATTTATCGCGTTGCCGATTGAGGCGAATGCTACGCCAAACAAAAATAGCCTAAGCAACGACACCTTTCCGGTAGGAAACCAGATGCATTCCCGGCAGCACGGGTCTGGCTGCGCCGAAACGGATAAAACCCAGTTTCTCGTACAAATGGCAATTGCCCGCTTCGATCAAACCAATACTCATCGCTTCGCCTGCAGCGTCAGCGCCTGTTCCACGCGTTCGGCCAGTGGAAGAGCATCGACGCGGGCTAGCCGCGACGTTTTGGCGCAGGCCTGCGCCACCTTGTCAGATGCCAGCAAACGCTGCAGCGCGGCGCTCATTTTCTTGGCGTCCAGCTTGCCGGCCAAAACCGTTTCCGCCACGCCCAGGCGGCGCGCGCGCCAGGCATTGTCAAACTGATCGAATGCATAGGGACAGATCAGCTGCGGCACCCCGGCGCGGAAAGCCGCGGCGCAGCTGCCCACCCCGCCGTGATGCGCCAGCGCCGCCACTTCGGGCAATAGCCGCGCAAACGGCGCACGCGATTGCCAGATCACCTCCGGCGGCAACGCCGCGGGCAATTGCTCCGGATAAGGCGTGAGGAATATCCCGCGCCGGCCGCAGGCCGCCAGCGCCGCCAAGGCCGCCTCAAAATACGCGCGCGCATGCTTGTGGCCGGTGCCGGGGGTAAACGCTATCGGCGCCGGCCCGGCCGCCAGAAAGGCCTGCAATTCTGTGGACAATTCCGTTGCTTGTTCTATTGGATCAGGCGGAAAACCGGCTTCGACATATCGGCTGGGCCAATCCGGCTGCGTGGCGGCGAACCAGTCCGGAAATAGCCCGATCACCGCATCCGGCGTCTCGCTCAACAAGCGGCGGAAACTATCCAACGGCGGCAAGTTCAACGCCTGCCGCGCGGCGTTGATAGCAGGCAAGGCGACGGGGGACAGCGCCAGACGATCGATACCGCGCCACAACTGGCGCTTCCAAGATACCGGCAGCCAAGCCGGCAAAGGCCGCGCTCCCATCACCGGAAATTCATGGCTGCTGCACAAGCCGGACGGAGAAAGATACAGCGCGGCCACTTGCAAATCGGGATAAGCCGCCTTGGCCAGATGCGCGGCCGCCAGCATGATGGGATGGCAAAGCAACACGCAGTGGCCGGACTCGCGCGCCGCCAGTTGGCGCAAGACAAGCAGATGCGGCGCCACGCTCTGCCATGCCACACCAAATCCCTTGCGCGCGTCCCACAAATCCGGATTGTCCAGATGCGCCTGAAAAGCCTGCGCCGAACCGAAACCCTCGCAGGACAGGCCATGCCCGCGGACCCAAGCCACATGGTAGGCCGGCACCAGCAGCCTTACGCGATGGCCACGCGCCGCCAACTGCTGGCCTAGCGCGATGAACGGCAGGATATCCCCGCCGGTGCCGCTGCAGGCCAATACCAGCAAGGGCTGGTCATCGTCTGCGGCAGCGGGATATGGGCCAGCTACTTCCAGCGTCTTGTCCATTGCATCTCCCAGGCAGCGTAGTTCGGCACCGGCAGTTTCCTGCCGCAGTTCACCCGCGCCGCTCGATGAATCCGCCCATGAAAAAATGACTAAAGCATGCAGTTTGATGGCAAGCGACACGTATTGGCAAGCCAGCCGCGCCGCCGCTGGAACCATGCAAAAGGGCAAGCCTTAGTAGCTTGCCCTTGGTGTGAATCGATTCCTTTGCATCGCCGCCGCTGGCGGGCGACGGCGCCCTAGCCAATCACTGCGGCCGTTGCTTGAAGAAAGTGATAGGCGCGCTGGCGGGGATTTCGCTCGGCGGCGGCGTCTTCAAGATGTGCTTCTTCATCTTGCCCATCACGTGCATCTCACAGGGACGGCATTCAAACTTCAGGGTATAGGTCTCGTCGCCCGATTTCAGAATCATCGGATCGGCGCGCACCTGGCCCATCACGCCCTTGACGCCCTTGGCCTGCTTCGGGCACAGGTTGTAGGAGAAGCGCAGGCAGTGCTTGGTGATCATCAGCGACACCTCGCCCTCTTCCTGGTGCGCCTCGTAAGCCGGCTCTATCACTTCCACGCCGTGCTGCTTGTAGAAGTCCCAGGCCAGCGCGTTGTAGACGTTGGCCAGATAGCTCAGCTCCTTCTGCGGGAAGACCGCCGGCGGCTCCACCGCTGCTTTGCGTTCGGGACGCGCCCAGGCGGCCAGGCGGGCGGCTTCCAGCTTTTCCACCGCCTCGCGGCGCAGGCCATTGATGACGGATGCCGGCACAAACCACGGCTGGGAGAGATTCAGCGCCACATCGTGCGCCTGGAACAGGGTATTGCCGAGCTTGGCGACGGCGTCGCGCAGGCTTTGCTCGGCGCGGGCGGCATCCTTGGCCGGCTCCAGCGCCAAATCGACACCGGCGCTGGCGCTGCAGCCATCGGCGTCGGTGTAAGTCAGCGCGAGGCCTGTGGCGGTTTCCGACAGCGTGGCCCACACGCCGATGCGGCGCTCCGCCGATTTTTTCAGCAGCGCCAGTTCCCAGGCGTGGTCGCGGTTGCGGCAAATATCGGTACCTGGCTTCAGGCCGGAGAGCACGGCCGGATCGTTAGGCTCGCAGCGCCAGACCAGCAGGCCGCCCTCAGCCTTCCCGACTTGCTTGACGGTGTTGAGCTGCATGCCCACCACCTCGCGCTTTTTCATGAAGTTGATGCCGTCGCCGTTGGACATCTGCTCCGTGGTGGCGATCTCCAGCCAGCTATCGCCGACCTTGTGCACGGTGCCGAGGCCGACGCCGACGAACTTGGGCGAATCGAAGGCGCCGATGTCCTGCTTGCGGCCGGTGGCGAAGTAATCCGTCGCGCCGCGGTGGAAAGTCTTGTCTGGATTCGGCGTGAAGAAGATTTCGCTGCTGCCGCTGGCGGCCGGCGCCAGTTCCGGGCGGCGCTCGAAGATTTCGTCCAGCAGCAGGCGGTAATGAGCGGTGATGTTCTTGACGTAGCTGACATCCTTGTAGCGGCCTTCGATCTTCAAAGACCGCACGCCGGCGTCCAACAGCGCTTCCAGGTTGTCGCTCTGGTTGTTGTCCTTCATCGACAGCAAATGCTTGTCGAAGGCCACCACGCCGCCTTTCTCGTCGGTCAGCGTGTACGGCAATCTACAGGCCTGCGAGCAGTCGCCGCGGTTAGCGCTGCGGCCGGTGTCGGCATGGCTGATGTAGCACTGGCCGGAGAAGGCCACGCACAGCGCGCCGTGGATGAAGTATTCGATGGTGGCGGAACCGGCCACGCGGTCGGCGATGTTCTTGATCTGCGGAATAGTCAGCTCGCGCGCCAGCACGATCTGGCTGAAACCGGCGTCGGACAAAAAGCGCGCCTTGTCGGCGTCGCGGATGTCGCACTGGGTGGACGCGTGCAGCTGTATCGGCGGCAAGTCCATCTGCAGAATGCCCATATCCTGCACGATCAGCGCGTCCACGCCGGCATCGTACAGCTGCCAGATCAGCTGGCGCGCGGCGTCCAGCTCGGCATCGTGCAGGATGGTGTTCAGCGTGGCGAAAATGCGCGCGTGGTAACGGTGGGCGAAATCGCACAAGCCCGCGATGTCCTGCACGCTATTGCAGGCGTTGTGGCGCGCGCCGAACGACGGCCCGCCGATATACACCGCGTCCGCGCCATGCAGGATGGCTTCGCGGCCGATTTCGGCGGTTTTGGCGGGAGACAGCAGTTCGACTTGGTGCGGCAACAGGCTCATGGCGATTCCGGGGATGCTCTTAAGGTTATTCGGCTGGACGGGCGGGCCGGAAGTATAACGGAATCAGCAGCTTATAGATAGACCGGTGGATTTCATAGTGCGGATAAGTGCAACTACCTAGGATTATTTATACGGATTGATTACCCTCATGACGGCTGCTACCCAAAGAATATTGGAGGCGTGTCCTCCTATCCTGCGAGTTCGTCATGTTCCACAATCTCTCCATCTTCCAGCGTCTGGCCATCATGGTTGCGGCGTTGCTGTCCGTTCCCATTCTGGTTGGCCTGTATGGCCTGCACACCCAGGACGGCATCCTCGGCGACTTCGCCACCACCTACAACGACCGCGTGGTCTGCCTGAAACAACTGAAAATCGTCGGCGACGGCTACGCCGTCGGCATCGTCGACAACGCGCACAAACTGCGCAATCACAGCCAGACCGCCAGCACCTTCCTCACCAACCTGAAGCAGGCTCAAACCGATGTCAAAAAGCAGTGGAGCGACTACCGCGCCACCTATCTGACGCCGGAGGAAAAACAGCTGGCCGATCAGGCGGATCAGGCCATGGCCGCCGCCGACCGCAGCGTCGAGAAACTGCGGCAGATCGTTGAGCGCGGCGACGAAGCCGCGCTGCAGAACTATGTGGAACACGATATGTATCCGGCGCTGGATCCGGTAGCGCAGCGCATTTCCGCCCTGGTGGACCTGCAGCTGCGCGTCGCCGCCGAGGAATTCGCCTCGGCGCAACAGCGCGCCGCCAGCAGTCGACTGGTCAACATCGCTTTGAT
This sequence comes from Chromobacterium sp. ASV23, assembly GCF_016428945.1. Classification (NCBI taxonomy): domain Bacteria; kingdom Pseudomonadati; phylum Pseudomonadota; class Betaproteobacteria; order Neisseriales; family Chromobacteriaceae; genus Chromobacterium; species Chromobacterium sp. ASV23. The sequence goes on along the minus strand of NZ_JAELTR010000061.1, from coordinate 10,620 downwards.
CGTAGCCGGGGTATTGCTGGGTCTGCTGCTGGCCCAGACCATCGTGCGCGGCCTGCTGGCCGAGCTGGGCGGCGAGCCGCGCGACGTGGTGGCGCTGGCCGGCCGCGTCGCCCAAGGCGACCTCAGCCAAAAACTGCCGGTGAAGAACGGAGACCAATCCAGCATCGTCGCCTCGATGGCGCTGATGCAAAGCGCGCTGATCCAACTGGTGCGCAATATGCAGGACATCACGCTGCGGCTGACCAATAGCGCAACCGAGCTGGCCGCGGCGTCGGAACAAGTGGCCAGCAGCGCCGAGGAGCAAACCCGCGCCGCTTCTTCGATGTCCGCCTCGGTGGAGCAGCTGTCGGTCAGCATCAGCTCGGTCAGCGACAACACCTCCGATGTGGCCAAGGATTCGGTATCCAGCGGCGAGCTGGCGCGCAAGGGCGAGAGCATCATCAACGAAACGCTGCAAACCATGACCCATGTCGCCGAACAGGCGCGGTCGGCGCAGCAGCAGGCCGACCTGTTGGGCAGCCGTTCCCAGGAAATCGCCAGCGTCATCCAGGTGATACGCGACGTGGCGGAGCAAACCAATCTGCTGGCGCTGAACGCGGCGATCGAGGCCGCGCGGGCCGGGGAGCAGGGTCGCGGCTTTGCGGTGGTGGCGGACGAAGTGCGCAAGCTGTCGGAACGCACCTCGCACTCCACCACGGAAATCAGCGGCAGCATCCGCGACATGCTGGATTGCAGCCAGCACGTTGTGGACAACATCCATAGCACGGTGGAACGGATGGAGGCCGGGCTGGGCCAGGCCGAACGCGCCCGCGAGGCCATCTCCGGCATCACCGGCAACGCGGAGCGGGTGAAACAGTCGCTGTCCGGCATTGCCATCTCCTTGAACGAACAGCAACAGGCCGGCACGGCCATTGCCGGCAATGTGGAGCAGGTGGCGCAAATGTCCGAGGAAACCAGCACCGCCGCCATGCAGACGGCCAATGCCGCCAGTCAGGTGGAACAGATGGCAGTGGCGCTGCAGTCCGCGATCAGCCATTTCCGCCTGCCGGCTGGCGGCCAAGCCACGGCCGGCGAGCCCGCCTTGCAAGCCGCCGCCTCTCCTGCCGCCTGGCAAACCTGATCCGCAGGCAGCTTGAGCTGCCGCTCTTAATCATTGCGCAAGTCAAGATGGCGAACAGCAGTTCGCCATCTTTTTTTGTGCGCCGAACAAAATATGCAAGCTCTGATTTTGTTCGCTTTCGAAAACAAATTGGTATTGAAGTGGATATTTAACGCTAATCTTTTATTATTTGTTTCGCATATGAATGTAAATTGATCACAAAGATCAAACATTCCCAATTAATTAGATTTTTCGTGTAAAAACTCTCGCCAATTCATGACTTTAATCATAAGATGCATCTTGCATGGCAACATTGCAACAGCATTACAGGCAATTTCCATTGGAATAGTCTCATACCAATTGAAGACCACTATAAGACCAGATAATTTGCCTCCAGGATTTCCACATATGGATTCCGCAACTGGACCTGGAGTTAAGAAAAATGCATACGCAACGCTCACTTCTCTTGGCAGTACTGGCTGCGTTCACCGGCGTCGCCCTGGCGGCGGAAGAGCCGGCCGTTCCCCCGGCAAGCGATGGCCCCGCGCTGAAAGGCACGGCGCAAGCCATACCCGAAAGCAATGTCTACGATCTGCTGACCAAATCGGAAACCACCTTCAGCGCGCTGTACTACGGCCGCGACCGGCAGGAAAAGCAGCCGAATAACAGCAACGCCGGCGATATCCGGGTCAATGCGCTGAACCTGGGCCTGAATTTCAAATCCGGCTACGCCTGGGACAAGCTGGGCTTCGACGCCGCGGCGCATAGCTCGATCCGCTTGACCAAGGGCATCGGTTTTTCCGAAGTGCTCTACCACGACTACAACGACATGAGCGACCCGGCGGAGGGCGGTGGCGGCAGGGACAAGAGCGATGCGGTGCTAAGCCAGGCGGCAATCAAATTCCGCCAGAACCCGGACGGCCAAGGCCTGTCCTTCCGCGCCGGCTACACCCCGATCAGCATCGGTACCATGGGCACCTCCGGCGGCCTGCAGTCACACGCTTATCGCGGTTTTGAAGGCAAATACAAGATCGGCGATTTCGAGCTGGGCTATGGCTGGGCCGACCAGTTCCGCAATGAGTGGGACTATCGCTTCCGCGACATGACCAACTCCTGGGAACAGGGCCGCAGCAACGGCAGTACAGCCAAGAAAGTCGATTACGTCAACAGCGTGGGCTTCCGCTACGCCCCGGAAAACGCCTTCATCGACATCGGCTTCGGCGAAGGCAAGGATTACCGCCGCACCGCGCAGATTGCCGGCTCCTACACCTGGAAGCTCTCCGGCGGCGACACGCTGACCGGCGTCGCCTACTACTTCCAGGGCAAGGACGAATCGCAGCTGGGCATGCAGAATTCGCAAACCGCCTGGCATGCCAGCGGCAGCATGACCTACACCACCGGTGGCCTGTCGCTGATGGGCGGCATCGGCAAGAGCCGCAACCCCGACGGCGGCGAAGTGAACTTCCGCATGACGCCGTACGGCAACAGCGACAACCGCAACTTCATCCAGACCTGGGGCCAGGACGACGACTTCGTCTGGGATGGCACCCAAGTGCTCAAGCTGGGCGTGAACTACGACCTCGCCAAATCCGGCCTGCCCGGCTTCACGGTTGGCGCCAGCGCCAACTACGCCACCGGCCTGAAAAACCCGAACGGCGCGGCAGACAGCAAGGCGCATGAAATCGACCTGAGCGCCGGCTACACCGTGCAAAGCGGCTGGCTCAAGGGCGCCAGCATAGGCGTCTACCCGGCCTGGTACCGCTCCGGCGACTTCTACGGCAAGAAGGACCGCAACGACGTAAAAGTGATCGCCTCCTACAGCAAGACCTTCTGATGACCGGGCCGCCGCGATGGCAATCGCGGCGGCTCTCTTGGCCAAACTCAAGAAAGATAAGGACGCAGACATGAAACTGAAAAGCCTGACCCTGTCGCTGCTGATCGCCGCATCCGCCGCCATCCCGCTGGCCGCCCATGCCGCCGACAAGCCGGTGCTGGAAGTGTGGACCATGAGCCTGTCGCCCAAATTCGACGGCTATTTCAAGAACCTGGTGGCTCAGTACAACGCCCAGCACCCGAATGTGGAAGTGAAGTGGACCGACTACCCCTGGGACGTGATCCAGGCCAAGTTCACCGCCGCCGTCGGCGCCGGCAAGCCGCCGGCCCTGGTCAATCTGAACGTGCCCTGGGCCTATGACTACCAGCAAGAAGGCCTGATCCAGCCGCTGGACAACCTGATCGACAAGAGCCAATACGTCGCCGGCGCGTTGAAGGACGTCACCTTCAACGGCAAGGTTTACGCCTTCCCGCACTACAACGGCGCCAACGTCATCGCCTACAACGCCGAGCTGTTCAAGAAGGCCGGCCTCGATCCGAACAAGCCGCCCAAGTCATTCGACGAGGAGCTGCAATACGCCAAGACCATCAAGGCCAAGACCGGCGTGGCCGGTTTCGCGCCGACGCTGGGCCCGACCAAGATCGAAGCCTTGCTGATGCAAAACGGCCTGGACGTGGTCAAGGACGGCAAGCCGGCCTTCAACAGCCCAGCCCATGTGGCCTTCGTCAAGAAGCTGGCCGACGCCTACAAGGCCGGCGCGCTGCTCAAGGACAACCTGTTTTCCCAAGACAACTTCCAGGTGGCGATGGCGGCGTATAACGGCGGCCGTCTGGCGATGCTGGAATCGACGCCGACCACGCTGACCCGCGTGCGCGACGAAGCGCCCAAGCTCTATGCCCATACCCGCGTCGCCCCGGCTCCGCTCGGCCCCACCGGCATCGCCGCTGGCGGCTGGATGTTCAACTTCGCCGTGGCGCGCAATGTGGACAAGGCGCTGCTGCCGGAAATCGGCAAATTCGGCAACTACCTGACCAATGCGCAAAACCAGCTGGCCTTCGCCAAGCTGGCCGGCACCCTGCCCACCGCGCGCCAGGCCGCCGCCGACCCGCACTTCCAGAAAGTGGCCGACAACGCCGGCGCCGCCGAGCGCGCCGTGAGCATCGCCGCCGCCAATCTGGACAAGACGCGCACCCTGTTCCTGTCGGTGAAGAACGCCGACGTGCTGTCGGCCAAGCTGTCGGCCGCGGTGGAGAAAGCCGTGACCGGCCGCCAGGACGTCAAGGCCGCGCTGGACGAAGCCGCCGCCTACTGGGCCAGCAAGCTGTAAGCCTCCCGCAGCGTCCCATCCGCCGCGCGCAACCGGCGGATGGGCGTTTTCGCAACCCCACCGGGAGTATGAGCAATGCGCAATCACCGCAAGACCACCCTGCAAGCCTATCTGTTCCTGGCGCCAGCCCTATTGTTGCTGCTGGTGTTTTCGTTCTGGCCGGTGGGCTTCGGCTCCTTTCTCGCCTTCACCCGCTACAACCTGATCGATGCGCCGCAATGGGTGGGCTGGGACAATTTCCGCGATCTGTTCGGCGACGAGCTGTTCCTGTCGGCGCTGAAGAATTCGGCGCTGTATCTGGTGGTGGTGCCGGTCATCCAGTTGCTGGCCATCCTGCTGGCGGTGCTGGTCAACAATAATCTGCCCGGCATCAAGCTGTTCCGCGCCGCCTACTACCTGCCCGTGGTCACCTCGGTATCAGTGATCGGCATCATCTGGAATTTCATGTACACCGAAGACGGCGTGCTCAACGCCGTGCTGCGCTGGCTGCACCTGATCAATGATCCGGTGGGCTGGCTCAGCGACGACCACATCGCTCTGTTCGCCGTGATGTTCATCACCGTGTGGCGCGGCATAGGCTGGTACATGGTGCTGTACCTGGCCGGCCTGCAGTCCATTCCAGCCGACGTGCACGAGGCCGCGCAGCTGGACGGCGCCGGCCGCTGGCAGCGCTTCTGGCGCATCACCGTGCCGCTATTGGCGCCCACCATCCTGCTGTGCTCGGTCATGTCGGTGCTGGCGGCGGTGAAGGCGTTTGAGGAAGTGCAGATCCTGACCAAGGGCGGGCCGATGCAGTCCACCTATACCGCGCTGTATTACGCCTACGAGTTCGGCATCAAGTCGCTGAACTTCGGCCGCGCCCTGGCCGCCAGCCTGGTGATGTCCGCGTTCTGCATCGTGCTGGCCTGGCTGAACTTCCGTTACCTGCAACCGCGAGACCGCTGAGGAGGCGCGATGACCCCCACCACTACTCTGCCCGCCGCCGCGCCGCGGCTGGACCGCCTGGGCAACCGCGCCTTGCATTACCTGGCGCTGAGCGCCATCGCCCTGATCACGGTCTATCCGTTCTGGTGGACGCTGGTGACGGCCCTGTCCGGCGACGGCGAGGTGTTCGCCTTTCCGCCGCCGCTGTTGCCGACGGCGCCGACGCTGGCCCACTTCGGCGAGGCCATCTCCAGCATCGACATCCTGGCCTTTTATCGCAACTCGCTGGCCATCACCGCGCTGACGGTGGCCGGCACGCTCTTGGTCAGCGCGCTGGCCGCCTACCCGCTGGCGCGGATGCGGTTCCCCGGCCGCCGGCTGGTGTTCGGCGCCATCCTGGCCACCATGATCCTGCCCAGCGAGGTCAACTTCCTGGTCAACTTCATCACCGTGTCCAAGCTGCAGCTGACCGACAGCTACAGCGGCGTGGTGCTGCCGACGCTGGCCGGCGCGGTGGGCATCTTCCTGATGAAACAGGCCTTCGAGGCGGTGCCGCAGGATCTGATCGACGCCGCCCGCGTGGACGGCGCGTCGGAGTGGCAAATCTTCTGGAAGATCATGCTGCCGCTGTCGCGCCCGGCGCTGGCGGCCTTGACCATCCTGACCACGGTATCGGCCTGGAACCAGTACATCTGGCCATCCATCGTGATGTCCAGCCCGGACAAGTTTCCGCTGTCGGTCGGCGTGCTGTACCTGGCCGGCGCCTTCAGCTTCAAGACGCGGGTGGTGGCGGCCGGCGCGGTGCTGACCGTGCTGCCCATCCTGATCGTCTTCCTGTTTACCCAGCGCTATTTCCTGCGCGGATTCGACGGAGCGGTGAAATGACCCTGACCCCTGAACAACTGGATGCCCTGGCCGGCCGCTGCCTGATGGTGGATGTGGAAGGCCCGGTTTTGAGCGATGAAGAAGCGGCGCTGCTGCAGCGCATGCGCGTGCGCGCCGTCTGCCTGTTCCGCCGCAACGTGCCGGACGCGGCCGCCACCCGCCGCCTGGTGGCGGACCTGAAATGCGCGCTGGGCGACAACATCCTGATCGGCATCGACCAGGAAGGCGGCGGCGTGATGCGCACCCTGTTCCTGCCGCAAGCGCCGGCGGCGATGGCGCTGGCCGCCGCGGACGACGAAGCGCTGGCGCGCCAGGTCGGCTCTGCGGTGGCCCGCGGGCTGAAGAGCCTGGGCATCAACTGGAACTTCGCCCCGGTGCTGGACCTGAACAACAACCCGGCCAATCCGGTGATAGGCGAGCGTTCGTTCGGGGCGGACCCGGCGCGGGCCGCCGCCCTGGCCCGCGCCTGGATGGAAGGCCATCTGGCAGAGGGCGTGGCCTGCTGCGTCAAGCACTTCCCCGGACACGGCGACACCCATACCGACTCCCACCTGGACCTGCCGGTGGTGGACAAGCCGCAGGCCGAACTGCGCGACTACGAACTCGCCCCGTTCAAGACGCTGGCGCCGCACGCGCCGGCGCTGATGAGCGCCCACATCCGCTTCCCCAGTCTGGACGCCGAATGGCCGGCCACCCTGTCGCCGGCCATCCTCACCGGTTTGCTGCGGCAGGAACTGGGCTTCCAGGGCGTCGCCATCACCGACGCCTTGAACATGCGCGCGATACGCGAGCGCTGGGGCCAGCCGGCCGGCGCGGTGCAAACGCTCAAAGCCGGCGCCGACCTGGCGTTAGTGCTGCAATTCGCCGACGAAATGGAAGCGAGCTTCGACGCGCTGCGCGCGGCCTTGCAAAGCGGCGATTTGGCCGACTCGCGGCTGGCCGAGGCAGCCGGACGGGTAGACGCGCTGATCCGCCGCTATCCCAGCGTGGACGATTACGCCTATGCCGCCGAACAACGCGCGGCCGACGAAGCCTTGTTCGCCGACGCCTGGCGGCGCGCGCTGACGCCCCATGGCGACGTCCCCACGCTGCCGGCCGGCCAGCGGCTGCGGCTGGTGGTGCAGGACCAGGCGCCGTCCGACGGCGTATCCGAGGCCGGCCTGTCCGCCAGCAAGCTGGTGGCCGCGCTGTCGCGCCGCCACGCGCTGGAAGTGGTGCGCTTCGCGCAGCGCGCCGCGCTCGACTGGTCCACCCTACCGCAGGACGGCGTCTTCACCGTGCTGGCCTCCACCACGCGAGAACGCTATGGCAGGCGCGAACAGCATAGCTGGAAACCGGATTTGCATCTGGCATTATGGAACCCCTACTCGGCCGCCGACATCGCCGCGCCGGCGCTGATCAGCTACGGCTTCGCCGATGCCGCGCTGGAAGCCGCCAGCCGCTGCCTGGCCGGCGAGATCGCCGCCGTCGGCCGCCTGCCGGTGGACCTGGGCCAACCCTATCAGGAGCAATGAGATGTCCCGACTCGCGCTGAAACACATCCGCAAGGTGTACGACGACGGCAACGCCGTGATCCACGACGTCAGCCTGGACATCCGCGACGGCGAATTCATGGTCTTCGTCGGGCCGTCCGGCTGCGGCAAGTCCACCATGATGCGCATGATCGCCGGCCTGGAAGACATCACGGCGGGCGAACTGTGGATAGACGACAAACTGGCCAATGACATCGAACCGGCCAAGCGCGGCCTGGCCATGGTATTCCAGAGCTACGCGCTGTATCCGCACATGACGGTGCGCGAAAACATGGCCTTCAGCCTGAAGCTGGCCGGCAAGAGCAAGGCGGAAATCGATGCCGCCGTGCATCGCGCCGCGCTGACCCTGCAAATCGAACATCTATTGGACCGCAAACCCAAGGCCCTGTCCGGCGGCCAGCGACAGCGCGTGGCCATCGGCCGCGCCATTGTCAGGAAGCCCGGCGTGTTCCTGTTCGACGAGCCGCTGTCCAACCTGGACGCCGCGCTGCGCGTGCAGATGCGCATCGAGCTGGCGCGGCTGCACCAGGAGCTGGGCAGCACCATGATCTACGTCACCCACGACCAAGTCGAGGCGATGACGCTGGGCCACCGCATCGCGGTATTCAACGCCGGCCGCATCGAACAGGTGGGCAGCCCGCTGGAGCTGTACAACCAGCCGGCCAACCGCTTCGTCGCCGGCTTCCTCGGCTCCCCCAAAATGAACTTCATCCCGGCGCGCGCGCTGCAGCACACCCCCAGCGGCCTGCAGCTGCAACTGCCCGGCGACTACCGGCTCACCCTGCCGCTGAGCGACGCCGGCAGCGGCGAACTGGCGCTGGGCGTGCGCGCCGAGCATCTGCTCTTCGCCGAAACCGGCCTGCCGGTAACGGTGCAGTTGGTGGAGCACCTGGGCGACCAGCAGATCGTCTACCTGCGCGTGGAAGGCGCCGAGGAGCCGATCGCGCTGAAACTGAGCGGCCACGAGGCGGAGCCTGCGCCGGGCAGCCTGCGTTTCGTGCAACCCGATCCGCGCCACTGCCATGTGTTCGATGGCCAGGGAACCGCCTTGCCGCGACTGGCGCCAGCCGATCAGAAAGAAACCGCGCTGGCCATGTGAAACATCGGGCGAGGAGAAGCCCGTCCTCGCCCTTATCCACAGCCCAAAAGAAATGGTGGATTTATCCACAGCAGCGGCTCGCGTGGGAAAATAGTGAAAAACCTTTGATTTAGCTAAGTAAATATTCGTAAGACATCGCGAACTGCCCTACAACTAGAGCAAGATTCGTTCTAGCACGGAGGTTCTCCATGAACCGCCAATCCTCTCTCGCCGGGCAGCTGGCTGCCATTGTCGGACTCGCCATCGCCATCCTGCTGCTCGCCGCGATTTTCTCGCTGTCGCAACTATGGGGCAGCATCCGCACCTTCCGCGATCAGGTGGCCCAGGACCAAAGCAGCGTGCAGCAGGTGCTGACCATGCAGGTAGACTTCAAGAAACAGGTGCAGGAGTGGAAGGACACGCTGCTGCGCGGGCAGGACCCGGCCAAGCTGGCCAAGTACTGGGGCAATTTTCAGAAGAAGGAAAACCAGGTGCGGGATGAGGGCAATGCGTTGGCCGCTTCGGTGCCCGACCCGCAAGCGCAGCAACTGCTGCAACAATTCGTCGCCGCCCACCAGAAAATGGGCGAGGACTACCGGCGCGGGCTGGATGCCTATAAGCAAGCCGGCGCCGATTTCAAGGTGGGCGACAAGCAGGTGGCCGGCATGGACCGTCCGCCGACCGAGCTGCTGACCCAGGCCAGCGACTTTCTGGCCAAGCGCGCGCAAAGCAATGCCGAGTCCGCCGTGGCCAGCGCCAACGCCGCGCTGTGGCGGGTGGCCATCGTCATGGCTGTCGCCACCGTCTTGGGCCTGGCCCTGTTTCTGTACTACGTCAACCGCGCCATCGTTTCCCGCGCCCGCCGGCTGGTTGAAGACCTGACCCGTCTGGCAGAGGGCGACTTCACCCGGCCGTTCCAGCCAGGCCGCATGGATGAGATCGGCCAGATCGCCGCCTGCAGCGAAACGGTGCGCACCCATCTGGGCGCGCTGATCGCGGAGCTGATCAACGCCGCCAAGCAGGTGGGCGACACCAGCCAGGAGCTGGGCCGCTCCGCCCGCGCGCTGGCCAGCGGCGCCGAGACGCAGAACGACGCCATCGCCAGCAACGCCGCCTCGCTGGAGCAAATGGCCACCAGCATAGACACCATCGCCGAACAAACCGTGCGCATCAGCGAGGACTCCCACACCAGCGCGCAGAAAACCCGCAACGGGCTGGAAGAAGTGGCGCACCTGCGCCGTCAGACAACGACGATAGACACGGTGATGGGTCAGGTGGACCAAGCCTCGCAGGCCTTCCGCGACAGCACCGAGGCCATCGGCCATCTGACCGGCCAGATCCGCGACATCGCCGAGCAGACCAATCTATTGGCGCTGAACGCGGCCATCGAGGCGGCGCGCGCCGGAGAAACCGGCCGCGGCTTCGCCGTGGTGGCGGACGAGGTGCGCAAATTGGCGGAAAACTCGGCCAAGGCCGCCAGCGAAATCAAGATGGTGACCGAACGCCTGAACCAGAACGCCCACTCGGTGGGCGCGACGGTGCAAAGCGGCATCGACGCCACGCGGCAGAGCCGCAGCACGATGGAGACGGTGATCGCCAATCTGCAGGCCGCCAACGACAGCGTGCAGGAAGCCAGCGGCGGCGTCGGCCAGATCCGCGACGCCATTTCCGAACAGAAAAGCGTCTGCAACAGCATCGCAGGCAGCTTCGAAACCGTGTCGCAGATGGTGGCCGACAATACCGAGGCCGCCAGCGAACTGCATGGCGCGGTGCTCAGCCTGAACGAACTGGCCGAGCACATGCGGCAAATGGTGGAAAAATTCCGCCTGTAGGGCGGAAGCCCGGCAAAGACGGGCGTTCCGCCAACCTCGGTGGATCGCCCCTGCGGGGCATCCGCCCTACCTCTCAAACACGGGATGGGCGGCATCCAGCCCGTAGGGC
>NZ_JAELTR010000060.1:0-23757 GCF_016428945.1 Chromobacterium sp. ASV23 | reverse complement strand
CCCCCCCCCCCCCCCCCCCCCCCCCTTTTCAAGCAGAACCCCCCCCCCCCCCCCCCCCCCCCCTCCTCTCGCCCAAGACGCCCTACGAGATAAAAGGCCGCAGCGCCGCAGCATGCCGCCCCTCCGGCGCCCGCCCCGGCGCCCAAGGCAGAGCCGGCCGCGGCGACACCGGCTCCGCCACCGCCGGCCCCGGCCAAGCCGGCGCCGGCCAAACCATCCAGCAGCGGCCCCGTTGCCAGCGGTCCGCAGGAAAACACCATCCGCATCGATACGGTGCGCTTGGACATGGTGCTCAACCTGTCCGGCGAAATCGGCCTGACCAAGAACCGGCTGACCACGCTGCGCACCGAGATCCTGCAAGGCAATCGCGATACCAATACCCTGCGCTCGCTGGATGAGGCGATCAGTCAACTGGACCTGCTGGTGGGCGACCTGCAAAACGCGGTGATGAAAACCCGCATGCAGCCGATCGGCCGCCTGTTCCAGAAATATCCGCGCTTGGCGCGCGACCTGGCCCGCCAACTGGGCAAGGAAGTGGAGCTGGTGCTGTCCGGCGAGGAAACCGAGCTCGACAAGACCATGATCGAGGATCTGAACGATCCCTTGGTTCACTTGGTCCGCAACGCTGTCGATCACGGCATCGAATCGCCGGAGGAACGCATCGCCGCCGGCAAGAAGCCGCAAGCCCTGGTGCAATTGACCGCCGAACAAGTCGGCGACCACATTCTGATCGAGATCACCGATGACGGCAAGGGCATGAATCCCGATGCCTTGCGCCGCAAAGCCATCGAAAAAGGCCTGATCGACACCGAAACCGCCAACTCGCTGGATGAGAAGCAGTGCCTGCAGCTGATCTTCCTGCCTGGGTTCTCCACCAAGGACCAGATTTCCAGCGTGTCCGGCCGCGGCGTCGGCATGGACGTGGTTCGCACCAATATTCAAAAACTGAACGGCCGCATCGACATCAATTCGGTAGGCGGCGAAGGCACTCGCATCAGCATCTCGCTGCCGCTGACCCTCGCCATCCTGCCGGTGCTGGTGGTGCGCGCCTGCAATCAACCGTTCGCCGTGCCGCTGGCGATGGTGCGTGAAATCATCACCATCGACGGCAGCGCCATTCAGGAAGTTTCGGGCCGCCCCACCATCGTGGTGCGCGACGAAATCCTGCCGCTGAAGACGCTGGCCGGCCTGCTGGGCTGGGAGCCGACGCAAAAACCCTATTTTGGCGTGCTGATGCAGTCGGCCGAGAAATCCTTCATCCTGGCGATCGACTCCTTCGTCGGCCGCGACGACGTAGTGATCAAGCCGCTGCAGAACATCCGCCCCAAAGGCGTGGCCGGCGCAACGCTGTCCGGCGATGGCTCCGTGGTGCTGGTGCTGGATATGGAAGACTTGCTGGCCTCCAGCGAAGGCAGCAACGCAGGGGTACGAACGACGGATATGATTGCCACCTAACGCTAAGGTGCAATGATGACCTCAAACACCGCCTATATAGGACGGCAGCCGGTTCTGAACCGCAATCAGCAGCTCATAGGTTATGAGCTGCTTTTTCGTCCCAGCAGCGATGCGGTCGGCGTCGGCAAGCATAGCGAGCTGCAAGCCGACACCGACGTGCTGGTCAATACGCTGAACAATATGGGAACCAGCTGGCTGATCGGCAACAAGCTGGCTTTCATCAATGTCGGCGAGGCGATGCTCAACAGCGAGTTTCTGGAGCTGCTGCCGCCGCGCCGCATCATTCTTGACCTGTCGCCGCGCACCGCGCCCAGCAACGAACTGTTATCGCGGGCGCGCCATCTGCGCTCGATGGGCTTCGGCATCGCGCTGGACGATTTCAGCTTCGAATCCCCGGCAGCGGCCTTCCTGGAACTGGCCAACTACGTCAAGCTGGACATACAAAACCAGGACGCCACCCGCTTTCAGATGCAGGCAGCGCGCTTGCGCAGCTATCCGCTGATCCGCATCGCGGAGCGGGTGGAAACCCACGCCCAATTCCATCTGTGCAAAGAATTGGGCATGGACGGCTTCCAGGGCTATTACTTCGCCAAGCCGGAGACCCTGGCGGCCAAGGTCATCCATCCGGCATTCAGCAACACGCTGGAACTGCTGAACCTGTTGCGCATGGACGCCGACATCCGCGATATCGAACAGGTCCTGAAACGGGACGTGGCGCTGTCATACAAACTGCTGCGCTATGTCAATTCCGCAGCCGCCGGGCTCAATACCGCCATCAGCTCGTTTTCCCAAGCCGTTACCGTGCTGGGTTACCAAAAACTGTACCGCTGGCTGACGCTGCTGCTGGTCACCGCTTCCGACGACAACAACGCGCCGCCGGCGCTGCAAAAAACCGCCGTCACCCGCGGCCGTTTCATGGAGCTGCTGGGCATCGCACTGGGCGAACGGCATGACGTCAACGACAATCTGTTCATCGTCGGCCTATTCAGCCTGCTGGATGTGTTGTTCGACATGCCGATGGACAAGATCATCGAACATCTGCAACTGCCCGTACCGGTATCCGACGCCCTGCTGCACGACCGCGGCTCGATGAGCCACTACCTGCGCCTGGCGCGCGCCTGCGAAGACGGTCAACTGGATGGCGTGCCGCAATTGTGCGAGCAACTAGGCCTCTCTTCCGAGCAATTGAACGAAGCCCATATATCCGCGCTCGCCTGGGTAGAGGAACTGGGCTTATAATTCTCAACCCTGCAAGGTTGTAGCAAGCCCGATGAAACTGTTAGCCCTAGATACCTCCACCACCTATCTGTCGCTGGCCCTGAGCCAGGGCGAAGACATGCTGATTTTCCACCAATGCGTGGAGCAGAAGCATGCCGAGCGCACGCTGCCGGAGGTCTCAAAACTGCTCGCCGCCGCAGGATGCTCGCTGTCCGAACTGGACGGTATCGTATTCGGCCAAGGCCCCGGCGCCTTCACCGGCCTGCGCATCGCCTGCGGCATCGCCCAGGGCCTGGCCTACTCCGCCGACCTGCCGGTGATCGCCATCCCCACGCTGGACAACCTGGCCTACCAGGCTGGCGAGGGTCAGGTGCTGGTTTGCTTCGACGCCCGCATGCAACAGGTGTACAGCGCGCATTATCGAACCGGCCCGGACTGGGAGAGGCTAAGCTCCATCCGCGTGGCCTCCCCCGAGGACGTGCAGCTGCTGGATGGCACCACCTTGCTGGCCGGCGATGGCTTCGACAACTATCCGCAGTTGCTGGCCGATGCGCGCGCCCGGCTGCCGCATGCCGGCCCGGTGCGCCCCCACGCGTCGGCCTACATCAAGCTGGCCGAGAGCGGCCGCTACCCGGCCACCCATCCGCGCGACGCCGAATTGCTCTATGTGCGCAACAAGGTGGCGCTGACCTCGGTGGAACAGCAACAGGCGCGCCAACGATGAGCCGCGTACGCCGCTTCACGCCGGACAATCCCCAGCTGCTCGCCGATTTAGAGCAGCAGGCCACCCCGCATCCATGGCGGGTGGGACAATACCGCGATAGTCTGGAAGCCGGCTACCCGTGCTATGGCCTGTTCGACGAGCAGGACGCGCTGCAAGGCTTCGCCCTGATCATGCGCGTGCTGGACGAAGCGGAGATTCTCAATATCGTTGTCGCGCGAGAGCACCAAGGCCAGGGCCTGGGCATCCAACTGATGCAAGCCATGCTGCAGGATCTGCGCGACGACTGCTGCCGGCGGCTGTTCCTGGAAGTCAGGGAAAGCAATGCCATCGCGCGCAAGCTCTACCAGCGCTGCGGCTTCCACCAATGCGGGCTGCGCAAGAACTACTATCCAGCCAACCCAGGCAGAGAACACGCCATCCTGATGGAAGCCACGCTGTGAGCCGCGCCAGCCAGTTGCAACAAGAAATGGGCCTGGGTCCGGCCTGGCTGCCGCGTGACGGCTGGTTCGAGCACCATCCCGCCCAAATACAACGGCAAGAGATGCGCGCCGCAGTCACAGATGCCGTGGATGAAACCGACGCGCCGCCCCTCGCGGCAGCGGCCATTCCGGCCGTCAGCGACAGCCCAAGCCTCGCCGCCGCCATCACCAACCAGGCAGCGGAGCCGGCCGAGCCGCCACCTCCGCCACCAGACGCGCCCATCGCCGAAACCCGCATCGAGCTGCCGCGACTGGAGTGGCCGCAACTGCAACGCGAAGTGGCCGATTGTCAGCGCTGCCGCCTGTGCAAAACCCGCACGCAAACGGTATTTGGCCGCGGCAATCCGCAAGCGCGCTGGATGCTGATAGGCGAGGCGCCTGGCGAAAACGAGGACAAACAAGGCCTGCCCTTCGTCGGGCGCGCCGGCCAGCTGCTGGACAATATGCTGGCCGCGGCCGGCCTGGACCAGGACCAGGATGTCTATATCGCCAACGTGCTGAAATGCCGCCCGCCTGGCAACCGCAATCCGGCGCCGGATGAGATCGCCGCCTGCAACGGCTATCTGCTGCAGCAAATCCATCATATCCAGCCGACGCTGATCGTGGCGCTGGGCCGCTTCGCCGCGCAAACGCTGCTGGAAACGGCAGACTCCATCGGCCGCCTGCGCGGCAAGGTGCACCGCTACCAGGGCGTGCCGCTGGTAGTCAGCTACCACCCTGCCTACCTGCTGCGCAATCAACCGGACAAGGCCAAGGCCTGGCAAGACCTGCTGCTGGCGCGCAAGGTATTCCGCCAGGCTGCCAACTGAAACGCGCCACGCCAATATCAATAGCCAAAACAAAAGGCCAGTCTCTCGACTGGCCTTTTTGCTGTGCAGCGCACCCATCAGCAAATGCATGGATGAAAATAAAAAACCCTTCTCCGTGCACCAGAGAAGGGCTCTTCAAACAACCAGGAAGCAAGCTTATTTCAGCTTGGTTTCCTTGTACAGAACATGCTTGCGGGCAACGGGATCAAATTTCTTGATCTCCATCTTTTCCGGCATAGTGCGCTTGTTCTTGGTGGTGGTGTAGAAGTGGCCGGTACCAGCAGTGGATTCCAGCTTGATCTTATCGCGCATGATGTATACCTCTGTGCCTTATCTGGTTGACCGCTTAGATCTCGCCGCGAGCGCGCAGATCAGCCAGCACTACATCGATGCCCACCTTGTCGATGGTGCGCAGTGCGGCGTTGGATACGCGCAGACGCACCCAGCGGTTTTCGCTCTCTACCCAGAACTTGCGATATTGCAGGTTCGGCAGGAAACGACGTTTAGTCTTGTTGTTGGCGTGGGAAACGTTGTTCCCGGTCATCGGACGCTTGCCGGTGACTTTGCAAACTCGCGCCATGGTTAAACTCCCAAAACCGGTAAAAGCTGGCTTTATAACATAGAAAAAGCCAGTAATTCAAGCGGAACGCGCACCCGACGCAGGACGGGCGCGCTCTCGTAATGAAACAGTCGGCGGGCATTGTAACGGATTCGCCACAACTGCGCGAGCTTTATTGTCGGACGTCTATAGTGAGTGTTGCATTCTTCGCCGAGCCCTCGCTGCAACTCGATGCAGCAAGTGATTCAACTTCGCACGATTTCAGGGTAAAATCCCGGATTCCCACAGAGCCGTAATCTCATGACCAAGTACATCTTCGTAACCGGTGGCGTGGTGTCCTCCCTGGGTAAGGGCATTGCCGCTGCGTCCATCGCCGCCATCCTCGAATCCCGCGGGCTGAAAGTCACCATGCTGAAGCTCGATCCGTATATCAATGTCGACCCGGGCACCATGAGCCCCTTCCAGCACGGCGAGGTGTTCGTCACCGAAGACGGCGCGGAAACCGACCTTGACCTCGGCCACTACGAGCGCTTCATCCACGCCAAGATGAAGAAGAGCAACAACTTCACCACCGGCCAGGTGTACGAATCGGTCATCACCAAGGAGCGCCGCGGCGACTACCTGGGCGGCACCGTGCAAGTCATCCCGCACATCACCGACGAAATCAAGCTGAAAATGAGCGAAGGCGCGGCCGATGCCGACGTCGCCATCGTCGAGATCGGCGGCACCGTCGGCGACATCGAATCGCTGCCCTTCCTGGAAGCCATCCGCCAGATGCGCTCCAACCACGGCCGCAAGAACACCCTGTACGTGCACCTGTCCTACGTGCCCTACATCGCCACCGCCGGCGAAATCAAGACCAAGCCGACCCAGCACTCGGTGAAGGAGCTGCGCGAGATCGGCATCCAGCCGGACATCCTGCTGTGCCGCATGGACCGCGAGCTGCCGGAAGACGAAAAGCGCAAGATCGCGCTGTTCTGCAATGTGGAAGAGAACGCGGTGATCGGCTGTTACGACTCCGATTCCATCTACAAGGTGCCGGGCATGCTGCACGCTCAAGGCATCGACGACATCATCGCCGAACAGCTGCAACTGGACCTGCCCAAGGCCGACCTGTCGGTCTGGGAAGGCATCATCGACGCCATCCAGCATCCGGACCACAGCATCAATATCGCCATGGTGGGCAAGTACGTCGATCTGACCGAATCGTACAAATCGCTGACCGAGGCGCTGAAGCACGCCGGCATCCATACCCGCACCAACGTCAACATCATCTACGTCGATTCGGAAGAAATCGACCGCGACGGCGCGGAATCGCTGAAGGACATGGACGCCATCCTGGTGCCGGGCGGCTTCGGCAAGCGCGGCGTGGAAGGCAAGATCAAGGCGGTGAAGTTCGCCCGCGAGAACAACATCCCCTACCTGGGCATCTGCCTGGGCATGCAGATCGCGCTGATCGAATACGCGCGCGACGTGGCGGGCATGGCCGGCGCCAACTCCACCGAATTCGACCTCGACACCAACTTCCCAGTGGTGGCCCTGATCGACGAGTGGGTCAACCACGACGGCAAGATCGAGAAGCGCGACGAAAACTCGAATATGGGCGGCACCATGCGCCTGGGCGGCCAGCAGTGCGATCTGGTGCCGGGCTCCCTGGCCGCACGCGTCTACGGCAACAGCGAGATCGTCGAACGCCATCGCCACCGCTATGAAGTCAACAACTACTACATCCAGCGCCTGGAGCAAGCCGGCCTGACCATCAGCGGACGCTCGTCCGGCCATGAAAAGCTGGTGGAAACCATCGAGCTGGCCAACCATCGCTGGTTCTTCGCCTGCCAGTTCCATCCGGAGTTCACTTCCACCCCGCGCGACGGCCACCCGCTGTTCATCGCCTACGTGAAGGCCGCCCTGGCTTACCAGGCCGACAAGCAGGGCAGCTGAAGCCGATGAAGCTGTGTGGATTCGAAGTCGGCCTTGACCGGCCGCTGTTCCTGATCGCCGGCCCCAGCGTGGTGGAAAGCGCCCAGATGGCGCTGGACACCGCCGGCCGGCTGAAGGAGATCGCCGACGCGCTGGACATTCCGTTCATCTACAAGTCGAGCTACGACAAAGCCAACCGCCCTGCCCTCGGCGTGTTCCGCGGCTTTGGCATCGACCAAGGCCTGCGCATCCTGGAGGATGTGCGCCGCCAGATCGGCGTGCCCATCCTCACCGATGTGCACACCGAGAACGAAGTGGTGCAGGTAGCCAGCGTAGTGGACGTGGTGCAGACGCCGGCCTTCCTGGCACATCAGGCCGACTTCATCCGTGCGGTGGCGCAGTGCGGCAAACCGGTCAACATCAAGAAGGGGCCGTTCATGGCGCCCGGCGAGATGCAGCAGGTGATTCAGCGCGCGCGCGAGGCGGCCCGCGAGGCCAGCCTGCCGGAAGACGTCTTCCTGGCCTGCGAGCGCGGCACCTCCTTCGGGTACAATGATCTGATTGCCGACATGCGCTCGCTGGCCGTGATGCGGGAAACCGCCTGCCCAGTGGTGTTCGATGTCAGCCATTCGGCGCAATTGCCCGGCCTGCAGGCCGGCGACGCGAATCCCCGCCGCTTCATGCCGGTGCTGGCGCGCGCCGCCGTATCGGCAGGCGTGGCCGGCATCTATCTGGAGACCCACCCCGATCCCGATCGGGCGCTGTGCGACGGCCATATCGCCTGGCCGCTGCACCGCATCAAGGAATTGCTGACCACGCTCAAGGCGCTGGATGGCTTGGTCAAGCAAAATCCCTGGCTGGAGCACTCGCTGTAATAGACAGCCGGTAGAGTCCGTCCGGCAAGCCGGGCGGACCGCCTCTGCAAGTTCAACTGAAAGCTATGAAGGGAAAGACAATGAGTTCGATCGTTGACGTAGTAGCTCGTGAGATTCTGGATTCGCGCGGCAATCCGACCGTAGAAGCCGACGTCCTGCTGGAATCCGGCGTCATGGGCCGCGCCGCCGTGCCGTCCGGCGCCTCCACCGGCACCCGCGAAGCCCTGGAATTGCGTGATGGCGACAAGAGCCGCTACCTGGGCAAGGGCGTGCTGAAAGCCGTAGACAACATCAACACCGAAATCTGCGAAGCCATCATCGGCCTGGACGCCGCCGACCAAGTCTTCATCGACAAGACCATGATCGAACTCGACGGCACCGAAACCAAGTCCCGCTTGGGCGCCAACGCCATGCTGGCCGTATCCATGGCCGTGGCTCGCGCCGCCGCCGAAGACGCCGGCCTGCCGCTGTACCGCTACCTCGGCGGCGCCGGCCCGATGGCCCTGCCAGTGCCGATGATGAACGTCATCAACGGCGGCGAACACGCCAACAACACCCTGGACATCCAGGAATTCATGATCATTCCGGTAGGCGCGCAAACCTTCCGCGAAGCGCTGCGCATGGGCGCCGAGATCTTCCACAACCTGAAGAAGATCTGTGACAAGAAGGGCTACGCCACTACCGTCGGCGACGAAGGCGGCTTCGCGCCGAACCTGGAAAGCCATGAAGACGCGATCAAGCTGATTCTGGAAGCCGTGGACGCCGCCGGTTACGTGGCCGGCCAGGACGTGATGATCGCCCTGGACTGCGCCGCTTCCGAATTCTTCCGCGACGGCAAGTACCACCTGACCGCCGAAAAACTGTCCCTGAGCTCGGAAGAGTTCGCCGACTACCTGGAAAACCTGGTCAACAAGTACCCGATCATCTCCATCGAAGACGGCATGGCCGAACAAGACTGGGCTGGCTGGAACCTGCTGACCGACCGCCTGGGCCAGAAGGTGCAGATCGTGGGCGACGACGTATTCGTCACCAACCCGAAAATCCTGGCCGAAGGCATCGCCAAGGGCGTCGCTAACTCGCTGTTGGTTAAGGTAAATCAGATCGGCACCCTGTCCGAAACCCTGAAAGCAGTTGATCTGGCCAAGCGTTCCCGCTATACCTGCGTTATGAGTCACCGCTCGGGCGAGACCGAGGACAGCACCATCGCCGATCTGGCAGTCGCAACCAACTGCATGCAGATCAAGACCGGCTCCTTGTCCCGCTCCGACCGCATGGCCAAGTACAACCAACTGCTGCGCATCGAAGAAGAGCTGGGCGACGCCGCCTACTACCCGGGCCGCGCGGCCTTCTACCACCTGAAGTAATTGCATGCGCTGGCTGACCGCGACCCTGGTGTCCGTTATCCTTGCCTTGCAGTGGCCGCTCTGGTTCGGCAAGGGCAGCTGGTTCAGGGTCTGGCAGCTGGACAAGCAGCTGCAGGAACAGCGGGCAATCACCCAAAAGCTGATTGCCCGCAACGCTGCTCTGGACGCGGAAGTGCGCGACCTGAAGCAAGGCAGCGATGCCATAGAGGAAAGAGCTCGTAACGAACTTGGCATGATTCGCGACGGTGAGGTATTTTTCCAATTGCTGGACTCCAGCAAGCGACCTCCGCCGCGGGTCACCCGATAACGGACCCTCATTCGCTGAACAATCCCATGATGGCTGGCCGCCTTAAAAGCACCAAGGTTTGGGCAATGACGACACAGAACCCTATCGAAGTGGCACGCGAAACCCTGAAGCAGCTGTCATTGCGCAAGCTGCTTCCGACACCAGAAAACTTCGAGCGGGTCTACCACGAGTTGACGCAAACTCCCATGGTGCGCGACAACAAGCTGGCCATATTGCTATTGCGCGCCCTGGAGACCCTTCCGCAGGACAACGTCCAGGCCAAGGTGACGTTCAATCGCCTGAAACAGGTCTGCGACGAAAACCGCTGGGAGCAGGCTCCTCAGCTGGTCATCGACTTTCTGCGCAGCAGCTTCGCCAGCCAGCAGTTGACGCAGAGCTGGGGCCTGGTGATCCAGAACCTCATCAAAAGCTGGGAAATCCGCCAGCCCGACCTTCCCCAGCATCACAAGCAAAGCACGCTCGAACGCGTGCTGATCAATTACGGCAACCAGCCGGAAGAGCTGAACCAGAAACTGGTTGGGCTGCTGCAGAACTGGAACGCCGCGCCCTCCGTGCGCGAAACCCTGCCCGGAATCGAAACCGCCAACGGCGAAAGCTCGGCGGACATCCCCATCAGCCCGGACAGCTGGCAAGCCTGGCAAAGAACGCTGGCCTTCGCCTTGAAGCACGGCCTGGAGCCGCGCCTGGCCAGCTATCCGGACCTGGTGGACAATCTGGAGGCTTTGCTGAAGGAACTGGATGGCATCGTCGACGATGCCAACCTGAACGCCTTCATGCCCAAGCTGCGCGCCTTCATGATCAAACTGGAGCTGCAGTCGCAACAGGAAGGGCGGCTCGCCACCGGCCTGGCCAATCTGCTCAAGCTGATGCTGGACAACATCGCGGAGCTCAACCGCTCGGATGACTACCTGCTGGGACAGGTTGGTTCCTTGCAGGAAATGCTGAGCCAGGAACCGCTGTCCATGCAGCAGATTTACCAGCTGGAAAGCAGCCTGAAGGAAGTCATCCGCAAGCAGGGCATGCTGAAAAGCTCGCTGGACGAAGCCGCAAGCTCCCTGCGCGCCCTGCTGGACCGCTTCGTCAGCCGGCTGGCGGCCATGACCGACAGCACCGACGAATTCCATACCAAGATCCAGAATCACAGCGAAAAGCTGAAACACACCAGCAATGTCGATGACCTGGGCGGCATCATCAGCGCGCTGATGGAAGATACCTCCATCATGCAGCTGGACCTGACCCGCTCGCGCGACGAACTGGTTTCGGCCAAAGAGCAGGTGGAAGCGGCGGAACACCGCATCCACGAACTGGAAGCCGCACTGGAAGCCGCCAGCGCCAAGGTCAAGGAAGACCAGCTGACCGGCGCTTACAACCGCCGCGGCCTGGCCGAATACTTCCAGCGCGAGATCAGCCGCGCCGAGCGCACCGCCGCGCCGCTATCCGTGGCGCTGATCGACGTCGACAACTTCAAGCAGCTGAATGACCGTTACGGCCACCTGGCCGGCGACGACGCGCTGAAGTACCTGGTTGACACCATCAAGCACAGCCTGCGGCCGGCCGACATCGTGGCGCGCTTCGGCGGCGAGGAATTCGTCATCCTGATGCCGGACACGCCGGAAACCGAAGCCATTCAAACCGTGCAACGGCTGCAGCGCGAACTGACCAAGACCTTCTTCCTGGCCAACAACGACAAGCTGCTGATTACCTTCAGCGCCGGCATCGCGCGCTGGCACCTGGGCGAGCAGGAGGCCGACGTGCTGGAGCGCGCCGACCACGCGATGTACCAGGCCAAGATCAATGGCAAGAACCGCGTCTGCTCTGCGGAGAACGAGATAGCCTGAGACTGAGACTAGACAACAAAAAGGGATGGCTAAAGCCATCCCTTTTTTTCATGAACCCCGCCAACGGCTTCAGCCGCCCTTCTTCATCCGCTTGCCCGCCTCGGCGCGCTGACGGCGCACCTCCTTCGGGTCGGCCAGCAAGGGACGATAGATCTCCACGCGGTCGCCGTCGCGCAGCGGTGCCTCCGCTTTGACAGCCTTGCCGAAAACGCCCAGCTTCAATGCCGCCTCATCCAACTCCGGGCACTGCGCCAGAATGCCGGATGCGCGCACGGCGTCCAAGGCATGCGCGCCTGCCGGCAGCGTCACCGTCGCCAGCCATTGCCGGTCAGGCCTGGCATACGCCACTTCCACCCGCAGCCGCTCAGTCATCGCCATACTTCCTGTCCGCTTCTTGAATGAAGGCATCCACCAGCGTGCTGGAGATGTGGCCAAACACCGGCCCGATCAGCTTCTCCAGAATGCGGCTGGAAAACTGGTAGCGCAGGCTGAATTCGATCTTGCAGCCATAATCGCCCAGCGGCTTGAATTGCCACACCCCCTCCAGCGATTCAAACGGGCCGTCCACCAGCTCCATGCGGATAGATTCGTTCTCCACATTGTGGTTGCGGGTGGTGAAGTGCTGACGCACCTTCAGGTAGTCGATATGCAGGCTGGCCAATACCTGCCCGCCATCGCGCGACAACACTTCGGCCTTGCCGCACCAGGGCAGGAAACGGCTATAGTGATCGACATCCTCCACCAGCGCGTACATCTGCGCCGGCGTGTGCGCCACCAGGACGCTTTTTTCGACATGCTGCATCGGCAAAAAACCCGGCGCGGCCGGGGTCTCGGATCTGACAATCAAGCCACAATTCTAGCAAAAACCGCCCCGCTCCGCCCTTCCCGCTCCAAGCGCGCCCTATCAGGAGCAAGTGCTTTCACGTCAAACCACTGAATTTGTACGACTTTGGTTGCGTGACGGCTTCTGCTACAATGGCGGATTCAAAGGAACCCGCCACACATGAGCATCATCCAGAACCGCAAGGCTTTCCACGACTACTTCATCGAGGAAAAACTCGAGGCCGGGCTTGTGCTGGAAGGGTGGGAGGTCAAGGCCATCCGCGCCGGCCGCGTTCAGCTCAAGGAAAGCTACGTGGACTGGAAAAACGGCGCCTTCTGGCTGATCGGCTGCCACATCACTCCGCTGCAATCCGCCTCCACCCACGTCAAACCGGACCCGGTGCGCCCGCGCAAGCTGTTGATGTCGCAGGCTGAAATCAACCGTTTCATCGGCAAGGTGGAACGCGCCGGCTACACCATGATGGCGCTCGACCTGCACTACAGCAAAGGCAACGTCAAGGCCGAAGTCGGCCTGGCCAAGGGCAAGAAGCTGCACGACAAACGCGATACCGAAAAAGACCGCGAATGGCAGCGCGAGAAACAGCGCGTGATGAAGAACCAGCGAGGCGCGGCATGAAGCGCAGCGCCGCCCTGCCCATAATGCTGATCTGCCTGGGCTGCGTCTGGCTGTTGAAGAGCACCGCCCTGCTGCCCAACACCACCACCCTGCTCGCCCTGCTGCTGTTTGCTGCCGGCGTGCTGCTGTTGGCGTTGGATGGATTCAACAAATCCACCCTGGTCAGCAGCCCGCTACTGGCTTATGCCGGCGGCGCCATCTACGCGATAGACCAGCTTGGCCTGCGCACCAGCCATTTCGTGGCGCTGGGCATGGTGCTGGCCGGCGTGCTGATGCTGATCGCTCGCAGCGACCGCATACCCGAACGACGCGAACCGCCGCGCCGCTTCCCGCGGCAACCCGATTGAGCGGAACCCGGCGTCTGACGCCCTGAAACCGCAGAATTATTTACAGCATTGACGATAATGGCCTTAACGGTCTGCTTTACATTTCAAGGATAGGCATGGACAAGATCCTCATTCTCGACTTCGGCTCCCAGGTCACCCAGCTGATCGCCCGCCGCGTACGCGAAGCTCACGTCTACTGTGAGCTTCATTCTTTCGACATGCCCATCGAAGAGATCCAGGCTTTCGCGCCCAAGGCCATCATCCTGTCCGGCGGCCCGAATTCGGTGTACGAGTCCGACTACCAAGCCGATCCCAAGCTGTTCGAGCTGGGCGTGCCGGTGCTGGGCATCTGCTACGGCATGCAGTTCATGGCCCAGACCCTGGGCGGCAAAGTGGAAAGCGGCGACAAGCGCGAGTTCGGCTACGCCCAGATCAAGGCGCGCCACCACTCCAAGCTGCTGGAAGGCCTGCAAGACCAGATCGATGACGCCGGCAATGGCTTCCTCGACGTCTGGATGAGCCACGGAGACAAAGTCACCGCGCTGCCGGCCGGCTTCCAAGTGATCGCCGAAACCCCGTCCTGCCCGTACGCCGCCATGGCGGACGAGGCCCGCGGTTTCTACGGCGTGCAGTTCCACCCAGAAGTGACGCACACCAAACGCGGCACCGAGATGATCCACCGCTTCGTGCTGCACATCGCCGGCTGCAAACCCAGCTGGACCATGCCCAACTACATCGACGAAGCCGTGAAGAAGATCCGCGAGCAAGTCGGCGACGAGGAAGTGATCCTCGGCTTGTCCGGCGGCGTGGACTCCTCGGTGGCCGCCGCGCTGATCCACCGCGCCATCGGCAACCAGCTGACCTGCGTCTTCGTTGACCACGGCCTCTTGCGCCTGAACGAAGGCAAGATGGTGATGGAAATGTTCGCCCAAAACCTGGGCGTCAAAGTTGTGCATGTGCAGGCCGAGGACGATTTCATGGCCAAGCTGGCCGGCGAATCCGACCCGGAGAAAAAGCGCAAGATCATCGGCGCGGAATTCATCGAAGTGTTCGACCGCGAATCCGGCAAACTGACCAACGCCAAGTGGCTGGCCCAGGGCACCATCTACCCGGACGTGATCGAATCGGCCGGCGCCAAGACCAAGAAGGCGCACACCATCAAGAGCCACCACAATGTGGGCGGCCTGCCGGAAGACATGAACCTGAAGCTCTTGGAGCCGCTGCGCGAGCTGTTCAAGGACGAAGTGCGCCAGCTGGGCGTGGCCCTGGGCCTGCCGCACGACATGGTCTACCGCCACCCCTTCCCGGGTCCGGGCCTGGGCGTGCGCATCCTGGGCGAAGTGAAGAAGGAATACGCCGACCTGCTGCGCCAGGCCGACGCCATCTTCATCGAAGAACTGCGCAACACCGTGGACGAGAAAACCGGCAAGAACTGGTACGAACTGACCAGCCAGGCCTTCGCCGTGTTCCTGCCGGTGAAGTCCGTCGGCGTGATGGGCGATGGCCGCACCTACGACTACGTGGTGGCGCTGCGCGCCGTGGTGACCAGCGACTTCATGACCGCGCACTGGGCCGAGCTGCCGTACAGCCTGCTGGGCCGCGCCTCGAATCGCATCATCAATGAGGTCAAGGGCATCAACCGCGTGGTTTACGACGTGTCCGGCAAGCCGCCGGCGACGATCGAGTGGGAGTAATAATCCACTGATTTTTCAATGAATTTACTCAATCAGTTGAAATCAAAAGAGGTCAGCCAATCGGCTGGCCTTTTTTCTTGACAAAATATCGGACCGGCTCATGACCGGCAAAAATGATTAAAAAAACCGTCCAAAATTTCCCTGCGCCGGTCCAAAACCGGACAGAAACTCGGACCTCATTGCAAGCAATGCTCGCACCGCATTTATACCTTCAGGCAGTTAAAAAATCGAGTCAATCAATGCACCGTGCGGCAAGCCCTGCCTTTCAGGGCAATCGCCCCCCTTGTCATAACGGAGATATGTCCAACAATTCCGCCAACGCCTCATCATCCCAGCCTGCTCGCCTGCGGCAAACCCACATGCTCTTCTTGGCCTGAAATGGCGAGCTGCACAGCAAGTTGAGGGCAAACTTCAGCAGCAACGCAAAATTCTGTGGGCCATGATCTGCGCGCAATGGACATTGATCATCCCGGAAAACCACATCCAGACACCAATGCAGGCCATTCTCGATCGCCCAATGGCGCGCACTGCCTGCGCCAATTCTTTCGCTCCTAACTCGCGCGACGACAAGTAGTAGGGCTACTCCATCGCCGACTGTCCACACCCATACAGCTGCACAGAGTCCACACGACCCACCGTTTTGCAACCAGGCCAGGCCTACGCGTCGACAAGGCCTTCCGCAGGCGCAATCACGACATGCGGCAATACCGTGCGGCAATGGCCTTTTTGCGCGCAGGCTACTCACTCGGCGGGATGGTCGAGCTGTGCACCGGCCACGCCTGACGCCACTTGGGCTGATTCTCTTTGACCTCCGGCTTCGCGCGCCGCGATGGTCTTGGCCATCTCTTTCTGACATCCCATCGCATCCAGGCTGACCAGACAGCCCTTGACATCCAACGCCGCGAACAACGCCGATATCGCCGTGATTTCGTTGCTTTTGTCGGCCACCTTCTCCTGCCCCAGCGCCAAGCACAGCTCGGTTGCGAGATCGCTTACCATGTGCACCGGGCTATGAGCGCCGCGAGCAGTGCAGGCATTTGCCATCGATGGCGATCTGCTGGAACGATCCGAGCGGCCCTTGAGTCCAGCTGCAGAAGACGCTCTCGAACCGCTTGGGATCCAGCAGGCGAAAAATGCGGTTGACGGTATCGTGAGAGAGAATACCGTTCGTCAACGGCAGGAAACGCCGTAGCCAAGCTTCCTTCACCACAGCCCACTCGACCGTCTCCACAAAGCTCTCCGCGCCCGCGAAGATGGCGCACACAGTAATGACCAGAATTTCGTCCACCGGATGGGCGATGCAGCATCCGGTTCGCTACTCTGGCACTTCAGCCAAGTGTTCTATCAACATTCCCATCATGCGCCGGCAAAGCTCGAGAGTTCACCTCAAGTCTATACGGATTGTAAAATAATATATCTTATGACAAATGTGTGATACTGCCCTGGTCATTTCGTGTCATAACGCACCCTTTAAGCTGACTTTGTGCCAGCACATCAAGGCTTCCATCAGCGGTTAACCCTGCCCGGGACACACTGCCAGACAGGTTTGAATACAATCAAACGTAGTCAAACTATTCATGTCGGTTATTGCCATCACGCTGCTTCAATGCGACCATTCTTATGATCTTAAATTAAACTTTTTGATCTTTATATTGCGATCATTTTGATTACCTGGAATGGTATAATCCTCGCCCCCCCCAACCCGGAGCCTACAGTGTCATCCTCATCCCGGCCCACCGCTGAGGCAGTGGAGATATCGACCGCACAGAAAGAGCGACTGGCTTATCTGGAGATCAAGGTTTTCTTCTGTGGCATTCTCCGCCGGGCCGACCTTGAGTCCCGCTTTGGCATTGGTTCTGCCGCAGCGACCAGAGATTTGGCGGTCTATCGCGAGCTGGCTCCGGACAATCTGCAATACGACCACAACCAACGCGTGTATCAGCCCAGTGCTGTGTTCCAGGCAGTTTTCCCGTTTAACAGTGAACGCATCCTTAGCTGGCTCTTGCAAGGCTTTGGCGATGGACTGAATGGCCCACGCAAATCCATCCCTTGCGAAGGCCCGAACAATCTGGTGGCTCCGGATCTGCATCAACTCGCTGCCATCACCCGAGCTATCCACGCAGGCAAGGCCATCAAGGCAGACTACCTGTCGCTCAGCACCGGCCCCAGCCAGCGCGAGCTGGTGCCGCTGGCTCTGGCAGACAACGGCCTGCGCTGGCATTTGCGTGCATACGACCGCAGCAAGAACGCCTTTCAGGACTATGTGCTCACCAGGCTGTGCAATGTGGAGATGCTGGATAGCAAAAGCAGCGAGGCAGAACAACTAGCTGCCGACGAGCAATGGCAGCGCATTGTCGATCTGGAGCTGGTGCCGCACCCGGCCATCCAATGGCCGCAAGCCGTTGCTGCTGATTACGGGATGGTTGATGGCCGGCTGCGCCTGAAAATCCGTGCAGCGCTTGCTGGCTATGCCCTACGTCGCTGGGCGGTGGATTGCAGTCCGGATGCCCGTTTGTCCGCACTAGGGCACCACCTTTGGCTGAACAATCCGCAAACGCTCTACGGAGTGCGCAGCGCCAGCCTTGCCCCCGGCTATCAGCTAGGAGGGCAAGCGTGAGCCTATACAACGCCGAAGTATCCGCCGGGTCACTACTGCCCAATGAAAGCCGCAAGCTAGCAGAACTGCTACTGACCGTGCCGGATAGTGCCACCTGGACACATGCCATCAAGGTGGACAACATCCTGCAAAAAAACAGCCCGGCCACTGCCATGCGCCAAGCTCGGCTGATCCGTAACCGACTGGAAACGCTGGATGCCAATGGCTGGCAAATGATTGCCGATGGCACGCCGGAATTGCGCCAGCAAATGCTGCTGGTGGCTGCCATTCGCCACAGCCGTCTGCTGGGCGACTTCATGATTGACGTCTATCGCAGCCGACGCCGTCGCATGGAAACCGAACTCAGCCCAGGAGATTGGGACGCCTTCCTGCATGAATGCATGCAGCGTGACCCATCGGTCGAAGAATGGAGCAGCAGCACGCAGATCAAGCTGCAACAAGTGGTATTACGCATTCTGGCCGAAGCTAGCTACATCGACAGCACCCGCACGTTACGGCTGACCCCCCCCTTACTACACCCGCGTGTAATCAGTTATCTGGCAGCACAAAAAGACTACTACACGCGCGAAGCTATGGAACTTGCCTGATGACCGAACTGGAGAAGCAACGCTTTCATGACCGCCTGAACCAGATCCTGCCCCGAATCACCTCGGACGACCTGCTGAAAAACCGCGGTCTTGGCAATGAAATCGGCTTTCACGTATTTGACTACCCTGCGGAATGCGAAGAAGAAATGCGTGATTTTGTCAGCACGGTCATCGAGCCCAATCTTGCCAAACAGGGACTGCGTTTTCACACGGTCAACCTGTTCGACCTCAGCATCCAGTTGCTGCAAGAGCGCAAGCTGCTGGACAAGGCCATTGCCATGCAGCGGGAAAAAGGTAACGACGCCGCCATGCCGGGCCTGCGTTCGGTGCTGAAAGAAGACAAGCTGGCAAAACATCTGACAGAGACGATTGATGTCGGTCAGCAGGACCTGGTGCTGATGATGGGGATAGGCGCTGCCTACCCCATGGTTCGACTGCATACGTTATTGAGCGCATTACATGCGTATATGAGCGATACCCCGCTGGTTGTGTTCTATCCCGGTCGCTACGACGGGGTCAGCCTGCGTCTTTTTGGACTCTCCTCGGAACGCAATGACGCCAACGCCGCGTATTACCGCGCGTTCCAGCTACTCAAATCCGGAAACTGATGATGATTATCCGCGAGCTTTTTGCAAAACAGATCGACCGTCCCATCAATGGCGTCATCAAGGCTGATGACCGTGAAAGCATTTGGCAGGAGCTGGATGAATACGTTGTCACTGGCCAGCTTACCAGCTACATGCGCCAGTTTTTCGATGCTTATCTGGCAGGTATCGACAACCCCGGCAACCCGATCATCGCCAGCCGCATGGGGGTATGGGTATCCGGCTTCTTTGGTTCTGGTAAGTCCCACTTCATCAAGATTCTGTCTTACCTGCTGGAAAACATTGAAGCCACTAACCCGAAAACCGGCGAAAAACGCCATGCGGTCAGCTTCTTCGACCAGAGCAAGATTCCGGATGCCATGTTACTGGCCGACATCCAGCGCGCCGTGCGCAATCCGGCTGATGTCATCCTGTTCAATATCGACGCCAAGGCCGACAGCAAGTCTGACCGTGATGTGATCCTGCAAGTCTTTCTGCGCGTCTTCAACGAAAAACTCGGCTTCTCCGGCGATGCCCCGCATATCGCCAATATGGAACGCTACCTGGTAGAAAAAGGCGCGTATGAGACCTTCAAACAGGCCTTCCAGACCAGCTACGGCAGCCCCTGGGAGCAAGAGCGCGACGCTGTAGACTTCCTGCGTGACAACGTGGTGGAGGCCCTATCCAAAGCCCTGGGCATGACCGAAGAGTCTGCCGGTGCCTGGTTCGACTCTGCCCGTGACACCTACCGCATCAACATCGAGAGCTTTGCCAAGCTGGTCAACGACTATCTGGCCACCAAGCCGGACAATCACCGCCTGATTTTCCTGGTGGACGAGGTAGGCCAGTTCATTGGTGATAACACCCAACTGATGCTCAATCTGCAAACCATCACCGAACAACTGGGCACCCTGTGTGGTGGCCGCGCCTGGGTGGTGGTAACCAGCCAGGAAGACATTGACGCAGCCATCGGGGAAAGCAACAAGTCCAAAACCCAGGACTTCTCCAAAATCCAGGGCCGTTTCAACACTCGCCTGTCCCTAGCCAGTTCCAACACCGATGAAGTAATTGGCAAGCGTTTGCTGGCCAAGACAGAAGCCGCCCATGTAGAGCTGCGCGATGTGTTTGCGGCAAAAGGCGACATCATCAACAATCAACTGGCTTTCGGTGGCGAGACCGTAGCACTGCGTGGCTATCGCGATGCAGCCGACTACGTCAACAACTACCCCTTCCCACCCTACCAGTTCTTCTTGCTGTCCAAGGTGTTTGAAGCCATTCGGCGCAACGGCGCTACCGGCAAACACTTGTCCAAGGGTGAACGCTCCTTGCTGGATGCCTTCCAGAGTGCTGCCACGCATCTCGCCAACGAAGCCATTGACGCACTGGTGCCGCTGTATGACTTTTACCCATCTATCGAAAGCTTCCTCGACAGCACAGTGCGGCACAGCATCGACAATGCGGAAAAGGAAATCGGCGGTGCACTGGAAGCCTTTGACCACCAGCTCCTCAAAACCCTGTTCCTGATCCGTTACATCCCGGAAATCGTCAAAGGTAGCGTGGATAACCTCGCCACCCTGTGTGTGGACGAAATCGACTGCGACAAGCTGGCACTCAAGCGGCGCATTCAGGAGAGCCTGGCACGGCTGGAAAAACAAAGCCTGGTCAGCCGCAATGGCGAAGAATGGATGTTCCTCACCAACGAGGAACAGGACATCGCCCGCGAAATCAGCAATGAAGCCGTCAGCCATGACGACATGAACCGCAAACTGGGTGAACTGGTCTTCGACCAGGTATGGCGTGGCAATACCAAGGTAAGGCATCGTGAAAGCAAGGCCGACTACGAATTCAACCGCATGCTGGATGGGCGCTTGTATCGCAACACCAGCCATGAGCTGAGCCTGCATGTCATCACCCCGCTGTATGACGACTATGGGCTGTTCAATGACAGCAAATGCCGCCTGCTGACCGCCCAACCCGGCCTAGCCATCATCCGGCTGAACGATGCAGATCGCCTGTATGCCGAGCTGCAAATGCTGAAGAAGATCGACAACTACATCGAGAGCAAATACGAATCCGCCAGTCTGGCCGCCAAAAAGATTTTTGCCTTCAAGAAGGACGAGAACCGCACCCGCGAAGAGCGCCTGCGCGAACAGATCGACACCCTGTTGTGTGATGCCGTGTGCTATGCCATGGGCGAAGCCATCACTATCAAGGCCAGCAGTGCCGGCACGGTGCTGGATGAGGTCATCAATTATCTGGTGACCAACACCTATAACAAGCTCAACTTCCTGCAACCTTGCAACGATGCCTACGAGCAGATCAGGGCTACCTTGCAAGCAGACTCGGTAGAACAGCAATCCCTGCTGTCCAGCACGGATGTGCCCAATGCACAGGCGCTTGGTGCCGTGCGTGAATTCCTGCATATCAAGGCCAGCAGCACTCAGGTGATTCTGGAAGATGTGGTTACCCACTTCAGTGGCATCCCTTATGGCTGGAAACCAGCCTGGGAAATCGTGCTGCTGATTGCCCGCCTGTTCATGGCTGGTGAAATCAAGCTGATGATGGATGGTGACGACCTGGAGCCACGCCAAGCTGTTGAGCCGCTCACCAAGACCATCCGCTTCAAGAATGTGTCCATTCTCAAGCGCAAGGTTACCGGTGCGCTTGAGCTGAAAAAGGCACGCGACCTTTACAAGCAACTGTTCGCCCAACTGGCACGGGAAGACGAAGACGGTCTGGTCAGCGACTTCCGCAGCCGTCTACAAAACTGGGCAAGCGAGCTGGCCACTTATCAGATCCAGGCCAAACAGCCTCACCATCCGGGCGCGGCCGATATCGACAAGCTACAGGCACAGATCAAGAAGCAACTGGCCATCCGTGACGCCTTTGCCTTTATCGAAGCACTGAACGAAGACAAGAACAGCTGGCTGGATGCAGAAGAAGACCTGCGCGACCTGCAAGACTTCTACAAACCCGACGGCCAGATCCAGACCTGGAGCCGACTGCTCAAGGGTTTGCGTGCCTTCGAACAGAACAGCGACAAGCTGCGCGCCGATGACAAGGCCAGCCCGGCACTATCCAAGCTGGAGAGCATCCGCAGCAACGCCCGCCCCTACGGTCAGATCAAGGATATTGATGCCCTGCTGGCCACCGTGGATGGGGTCAACCAGCAATTGATTGACGACAAGCGCCAGCATGCACTTGGCAAGATCGAAGAGCGTATCAACAGCGTGCAAGCGGATCTGGATGCTATTCATGCACCAGCTGATTTGTGCAACCGTGCGCTGTTGAAATTGCAAAAGCTGAAGGCCGAGGTGCAGGCAGAGACAGGCATTCCCAGAATCCTCTACCTGCAAAGCCAAGCCGCCACCTTGCAATCAGAAGCAATCGACTTGATTGCCAACCATCAACAGCAACTGCAACGCCAGCAGCAACAAGCACTTGAGCAAGAGAAAAAGCGTGCGGCTGAAGCAGGTAGCAAGGCAGCTACGGCCAACACAAGTCCGACTACAACAGTAGCGGAACCACCAGCCCACAAGGCCGAGATAAAGACCGTGAAAACGGTAAAGTCGGTGCATGCCGCCAGCCTGCTCAGCAGCGACTTCCTGGAAAGCGAAGCCGATGTCGATGCCTACCTGAGCAAGCTGCGCAGCGAACTGCTGAAGGTGGTTCAGGCCGGGCAACGCGCGCGGGTGGAATAAGCTGGCCTATAGCCGGCAGCCTGAACAACAAGACATCAATTAAACATTTTGAAAACAGCCCCGCCCATACCCGGCAGGCCTGCAAGCAAACACCATGAACAAATCTGCTCTGAAAACCTACGCCCCTCAGGCCCGCCGTGACTTCATCGACATGGTCACTAGTCGTGCCGCCCAGCTTGGACTGGCCGATCACAAAGGCGTGCTGATGGTAGACCCCTGCACTGTGCAGGGCGATGTCGCCATCATCGCTGGTCAAGCCTTTCCGGCGAAATACTATGGCCTACGTCAGCAGCTGATCAACCGCCTGCAACGCGATGGCTTTGCTGCCACCATGGAGGCCATTGCCTACACCTGGTTCAACCGCATGGCCGCGCTGCGTTATATGGAGTTGCAGGATGGCTTCCTGCCCCACGGCGTGCGCGTGCTCAGCAGCAGCACCCCGGATGGCCTGCCGGACATCCTCAGCCACGCGCTGGAACTGGCTGGCAGCGGTGAGCTGCCCGGCATCAGTGCCGAGCTGGTGGGCCAATTGAAACTGGCCGGCAAAGATGGCGAACTCTACAAACGCCTGCTGGTTGCCCAGTGCAATGCGCTGTCCAGTGCCATCCCCTTCCTGTTCGAGCGCATCGACGACGAAACCGAACTGTTACTGCCGGACAACCTGCTGCGTAGCGACTCGGTAGTTCGCAAGCTAGTCAACAGCATTGAAGAAGCCGACTGGCAGCAAGTGGAAGTGATTGGCTGGCTCTACCAGTTCTACATCAGCGAAAAGAAAGACCAGGTCATTGGCAAGGTGGTGAAGAGCGAGGACATCCCTGCCGCCACCCAGCTGTTCACCCCCAACTGGATCGTCAAATACCTGGTGCAGAACAGCATTGGCCGCTTGTGGCTGCAAGCCAACCCCGGCTCGACACTGGCCAGGGAATGGGCCTATTACATCCAGCCCGCCGAGCAAAGCCCGGAGGTGCAGGCCGAGCTGGACCAACTGATCCAGACCCGAATCGCCGAAGATGGCGACACCCTGAACCCGGAATCCATCACCGTGCTGGACCCGGCCTGCGGCTCCGGCCATATCCTGGTAGAAGCCTACGACCTGCTCAAAGCCATCTATCAGGCTGTCTCTTATACACATCTCCGAGCCCACGAGACTCCGCCAATTATCGCGTATGCCGTCTTCTGCTTGAAAAGGGGGGGGGGGGGGGGGGGGGGGGGGGGGGGGGGGGGGGGGGGGGGGGGGGGGG